>JAPHRB010000091.1 GCA_026197015.1 Gammaproteobacteria bacterium
TTGTTTGGTTCAGTTTTTTCAGGTGTTTGGACGTCATCTTTGCTCTTAGGAAAATATATAACAATGCGTGTGCCATGATTTAGTTTAGAAAAAACTTTAATGGCTCCACCGGAGCGATTTACAAAACCAAATACCTGGCTCATGCCAAGTCCAGTTCCTAACTCACCTTTAGTGGTGTAGAAAGGGTCGAAAATATGATCAAGTGTATTTTGGTTCATGCCATGACCGACATCAGATATGCTTAGTACAACATATTGTCCTGCTTTAATGTCTAAGTTACTTGCATCTGAAGCATTAAGAATTTCATTGTTAGTATGAATGGATAATTGACCGCCTGACGCCATTGCATGTAAGGAATTTATGCTTATATTAATAATACAATCACCAAGGTCGTTAGTATCAAGTTCAATCGGCCATATGTCTTCTTGCAGGTTATATTTAAGGGTTATTTTAGGTGTTAATGTTTTCTCAATCATAAGCTGTTGATCAGTTAACAGATTATTAATGTTGCAAACAACTGCTTTGGTTGCTTTTTGTTTTGTGAAGGAAAGTAATTTATTAGTTAAATTAACACCACGTGAGGCCGCTTTCTGAATGTCATTTACATATTTAATTAACTTGGGATCATCAACAAGTCGTTCAGCTAATAGTTCAGAGTAGCCGCTTATAATGCCCAATAAATTATTATAGTCGTGTGAAATTCCACCTGTTAATTTACCCAGAGCATCCATTTTTTGACTGCGACGAAGCATTTCTTCCTGTTGCTTGCGAACGGTTATGTCTCTCCAGACAACATGTAACAATTGTGTGTCACCTGATGGGATAGCTGTTAAGAGAACTTCTACGGGAAATACTTCGCCGTTTTTTCGTTTATGATCCCATTCAAAACGATGACTACCATTTTTAAAAGCGGTTTGAATCACAATATTTGCTTTTGATTCAGAAGGTTGTCCATCAGGCTGAAATTCAGGTGATAACTCTGACGGGTGGGTATTATAAAGCTCTTCCTTAGAATCATAACCAAGCATATTTAAAGTTGCCTGATTACAATCGACAAATTTATCACCCTCTATGATTAGAAGGGCATCGGTGGTTTTATCAAAAAGTGACTGGTAACGAAGTGTACTATCATGAAGTTTTTTTTCGGTTTGGGTTCTTAGTTTAATTTCACTAGACAATCGGTAAATCCAGTAAGCGAAAATTGCCAGCAATAAAGCTGAAGCGACAGTAATATAATAGACAAGTGTATAATCAATTTTTTCTACGAACTTATCTTTTATCCACCTATCTAATATGTTTTGTTGCTGTTCGTGGCTTATTGTTGCAATGGCTTTATTTAATATGGAGAGTAATTCAGGTTTATGTTTCTGAACGCCTAAAGCCAGTTTTGTTTCAAACTCTGTTTTACCTGAAATTTTTACATTATTAAGCCCCATTTCAGAAACGCTGTAACTGCATAATGCCAGGGTGCATAAAAGGGCATCTATTTCACCTGTTGAGACTGAAAGTAAACCATCGTGAATGTTTTCAACGGTGTAGAAAGATATGTTTGAATAAGTTCTACGAATCTTTGAAGCGTAGCCATAGTCACGGATTAATGCGATTTTTTTATCTTTAATACTGTTAATGTTTTCAACGTAATTTTCTGTATGCCTTGTAGCGATAACGATCGGGTTGGAAATATAGGGGGAGGTAAAGTTAAGGTGTGTTTTTAAATCGGAATCATCGGTTTCAGACAAAATATCTACTAAACCTTGTTTGGCTTTTTGAGTAGATTCGGACCAGGTTTTGCTTGGGCTCATCTCAAAATGTATGCCGGTTTTCTCACTAATTATTGTTAAGTGCTCTGCGACAATACCAATATAATTCCCATCTTTATCAAATGCCTCATAAGGTAACCAGTTAGGATCACCTGTGAAGCTTATATTTGGGTTTTCATTTAGCCATTTTTTTTCAGATTGAGTTAATTCTAAGACGTTAGGCTCAATATTAGCGAAGGCTGTAATACTTATAAGGGGAGCAAAAAATATTAAGGTTAGTAGGTAAGATTTAATGTTTAGCAGCACCATTGCAGCCTTGTTTGAATATTATATTAAATATTATAGCTAACTTTGTTTATAAATTGTATTGGAGGGCTAATTTCTATATCTTTAAAAACGAACCTTATATGACATACACATCATACCGAGTACCTTTACTCTCATAACACAATGTCGGTGATCGCCCCACCTGTAATTCAGGTGCGCCTTTAGGGCGTTTAACAACAACACGTTTATCAGCTTTTTCTAATGCTACTTTTAATACCTCATCTGTATCCAGGTCGTGGCCGAGTAACTTCTGTAAAATTTGCATATTCTTTTTTACCGATGCTGATTTCTTTTTTTCAGGGTACATGGGGTCTAAATAAATGACATCTGGTTTATTGTCTTCTGTTATCGCTTGTATATATTCCAGCGCATCACCGTTATGTAATGTGAAACCTTGTTTAGTGGTGTCTGAAAACTCTATATTTAGACTTGCTCGCTCTATACCATCTTTAACTAATGCGGCAACAATCGGTGAACGCTCAACTAATGTCACGGGGCAGCCAAGGCAGGCAAATACATAACTGTCTTTGCCTAAACCTGCGGTTGCATCTAATACAGATGGAATCGGCTTTCCCTGTTTTAAACCTATGGCTTTGGCTATGGTCTGGCCTTTGCCGCCGCCAAACTTCTTTCGGTGGCCTAAACTGCCGCCCACAAAGTCGACTGACAGGGACATGTTATTTTGCAGGTCAATTATCTCAAGCTGTAGTTCGGTAAAGTTAAGTGTGAGCTCTGATTGGGCCTTGTGTAAGGGCTGGCAGGGCAGGTCGTGCTCGCTTGAAAAGGCTTCAGCGGCCTTTTTTTGTGCCGGATGCGCATAACTCACGCTTAATAACTGAGGTGTTGGTGTTTTCATTAGTCAAATTGTAATAAGATTCGGCACTTAGCGCCAATATATAAATTGCAGGGGCGAGCCTGCATAAGATTAAAGCATCTTTTTAATGGCTACTCACCGGGTTATCCCCAGAGTTATTACCAGAGTTATTTACAGGATATATAAAACATGAGCGAACAGACTTTTATCATAGGTAAAGATCAGGCTTTAGAAACATCTATAGAGAGCATGCAGAAGAAATTGAAAGATTTAAATTTCGATATAGAAGAAGCCTCATGGTTAAACCCGGTGCCTAATGTATATTCTGTGCATATTCGAGATAAAGATTGTGGTTTGATGTTTACCAATGGCAAAGGCGCATCTGCCAAGGCATGTCTGGCTAGTGCATTGGGTGAATATTTTGAACGTTTGAGTTGTAACTATTTTTTTGCAGACTTTTACCTCGGTGAAGATTTTGCAAAAGCCGAGTTTGTGCATTATCCGAATGAAAAGTGGTTTTCTGCCGAGGGCGACGCTATGGGTGATTCTATGCCCGAAGGTTTAATGGATGATTCATTATGGAAATATTATGATCCTGAGCAGGTGTTAAAACCACAGAGAATAGTAGAAACCAATTCCGGAGCAGGTGAGAGGGGTATTTGTGCCTTACCTTATGAGCGCCAGTCTGATAAAAAAACGATCTATATACCGGTGAATATTATCGGTAATATTTATGTCAGTAATGGCATGTCTGCTGGTAACACACAAAACGAAGCCCGTGTACAAAGTTTATCTGAAGTGTTTGAACGATATGTTAAAAATAAAATTATTGCAGAGGGCATCTGTTTACCCGAGATACCTGGCGATGTGATAGCGCGTTTTCCCGGTATAAAAAAATCAATGGATGAATTAGAGTCTCATGGTTATCACCTGCGTGTTGCAGATGCCTCACTTGGGGGTAAATACCCGGTAATCAGTGTCACCTTAATTAACCCTAAAGATGGCGCGGTGTTTGCCTCATTCGGTGCGCATCCCTGTTTAGAAGTGGCTTTTGAACGCACTGTAACGGAATTATTGCAAGGCAGAAGTCTTGATCAACTAGATGAGTTTCTGCCACCTACCTTTGATTTAGATGAGTGTGCTGACCCTCATAATTTAGAAAGCCATTTTGTCGATTCAAGTGGTGTCATCTCTTATGATTTCTTTAAGAACAAGCCCGATTATGAATTTGCTGACTGGAATCACAATTCAACAACAGACGATGAGTTTGAATATTGCAGTCGCATTATCCATGAAATGGGTTTTGATATTTATATTTCAGATTATAACCATCTTGATGTTTATGCCTGTCGAATTTTAGTGCCGGGTATGTCAGATATTTACCCGGTAGATGATCTGGAGTGGAGTAATAACAATGAAGGTGCGTTATTTCGTGAAGAAATATTATCACTGAAAAATCTCGCTAAAAATCAGTGGCAGAATATATTAGAACGCCTGGAAGAGGGCGGTTATAACGAAGTTCAGCGAGTCGCTGAGTTTATAGGTATTGCGCCTAACCCCGGCAGCAGCTGGGCAACTTTACGTATTGGTGAATTAAAAGCCATGTTATGCCTGGCTTTAGAAGACTTTGAGCAGGCAATGGAATGGAATGACTGGTGTTTACAGATGGATCAGTTAGGCGAAGAACGTATTCGTTTTTACAGAGGTTTGCAGGCCTTACTGGAAATAAAACTGGATGATTCACGACAATATGATGATTATATTCAAAGTCTTAATTTGATGTACGGGGAAGAGACTATTAAAAGTGGCATTGAGCTGATTGAAGGTAAAGATAAATTTTATGGATTACATAGCCCCGGTTTAAGTTTAGAGGGTTTTACAGTGCATAAAAAATTACTCGATGGTTATGCCAAGTTACACAAAGCTAAACTTGAAAACTGGTCATAAATAAAACTCGTAATTTGTTAAGGTAATAGAATAATTATTAATGAAAGATTTAATTGATATAGGTGTGAATCTAACCGGCAAGTCTTTTCAGAAAGATTTAAGCAGCGTGATTGAAAAGGCTAATTTATCAGGCGTTTCTCAAATGATAATCACGGGAACAAACCTGCAGCACAGTGATGCGGCTATTGAACTGTGTGAGTTATGGCCAAAGGCCCTGTTTTCAACAGCTGGTGTTCATCCGCATCATGCAAAAGAATGGACAGATAAATCGGCGCAGGAAATACATATTATGGCGCAGCAGAGCTGCGTTAAATCAATAGGTGAGTGTGGCCTTGATTATAATCGTAATTTTTCTGACCCTAAAGACCAGCGCCGCTGTTTTGAAGCTCAACTAGAACTGGCGGCAGATCTAAAGCTGCCGGTTTTTCTTCATCAACGAGATGCCCACGATGATTTTTTAGCTATCTTATCGCGCTGGCGTGACAAGTTAGTTGGCGGCGTAACCCATTGTTTTACCGGTACCCCTGAAGAAGCACAAAGTTACCTGGAGCTGGATTTATATATTGGTGTAACAGGCTGGTTATGTGATGAGAGACGAGGTAAAAGTCTGCAACAGGCGGTAAAAGAAATACCCCTTACACATTTAATGATTGAAACAGATGCGCCTTATTTATTACCCAGAGATTTACCGCAAGAAACCTTAAAGAAACTCTCTGATCGGCGAAATGAACCACTCGTGTTAACCCACATATGTGAAACTCTCGCCAGATATAAAAATGAAGATCCGTTAAAGGTAGCAAAACAAACTACTCAGCTAGCAAGGCGATTTTTTGATATATCAGAAGTGGTTGATTAAGTTTGAGTGGTTTTGTTAAATAGTTAAAGGCTTTCGGGTAAGTAATACTTAATTCGAGTTGCGTGTTAAGGCCTAAGTAAAAATTTTAACTTTGTTTGTGCCCCGGTATTTGTTAGTAGCGTATGTAAATTAATGTTTTGAAAAATAATTTGTGATGCAATATATAGAAATTTGTTACCATATATGCCATCTTATTCACAATAATGGCAAGTATTCTTAATGTTAGGAATTTTGTTTTATTAACTGTAATGTTCACAAATGGAGATTCAATGTTTCAATCAGCTTTAATGGATAGCTGGTCTTTTTTTAAGAACCATATAATTACTTTATCCTTAATAATATTACCTATAGTCATCCCATTTGAAATAGCTTCAGCTCTATATCAGTATCACTTCACAAGCGTAGATACAGGTTTAGCGAATGAACTGCTTCCAATGAGTATATCTTTATTACTCTATCCAATATATTCAGTAGCTGTTGTTGTTTACATATCATCAGTAATATCAGGTAATAAATTCACCTTAAAAGAGCTTTATTCAATTAGTCTAAAATATTGGGGCGCTTACCTACTTATCACAATCTTTATTGGGTTAATTGTCTTTGGCGGTTTAATGTTATTTATTATTCCTGGTATTATATTTCTTGTTCGTTATTCGTTTGCAGAATTTGAATTAATTCTTAACAACATGAAACCTCTAGATGCTATGAGCACTAGCTGGCAATCGACAAAGGCCTACTTTATAACCTTAATATCAGGTTATGCTGTCATAGCTATCTGTTTATATGGGCCCTCTATGGCATTAGCGATAAACCAGGAAGAATACACAGTAAAGGCGTATACTATTCATACAATAACTAACATCATATATGCTGTGCTTAATACATTTTTCACCATATATGCTTACAGAATCTATGAGTATTCAAAGCAAAATAAAACATAACATAATATGTGTTCAATACTGGGAGGCTTACCGGCTTGAATTACATATTTAGCTTACAGTACTGTAATAACTACAATTTAAATTATCCGTTCCGGTAGCGACGGCCTGGCAATACCTTAGGCTAATATACAATATGAGATTTTTAACATTTATATTTTTATCTTCTGTCATAATGAGTGTTTCAGCTACATCTTCGTCAAAAGATGTTTCAGTATATTTGCTACCCAAACACAAGACATATATTGGGATTAACAAGGACGGCTATAACTATGTTGAGTTATTAGATAATGATGGAAACTTATATGTTACCTTCTGGGAAATTAATGAAACACTTTTAACTGGGTTTAAAAGTACAGTTTTACAATGCCGTAAACAGATTAAAAAGAAAAGTCTATTTAATAAGGCACTAGATGTGACAGATATAAACCTGGATAACGTCAAGCCATCACTATTCAAAGAATTTAATCTGTGTATACGTGATAAGGGTTATATCCATAAAAGTAGTGATGCCTTTTTTCCAGGCAGCTATCAAGTAAGCCTGTCTCGAAGCCATTCATCTACAGACAGATATATGCCTGTAGGTGGCTCATATCACATCACAAAGAAAAATTCAGACTTCAAAAGTGTTCTCAATGGTTTGAAGTTGTGTGTGGATAAAACAAACCATAAATACAGTAGTGAATCATACGAGGAAAATTCGACTTATTATTCACAAGTTAATATAGAGCCTTATGCTAACTCACTAGAAAACTGTTTAAAAGAGAGCGCTTATGTAGTAAATTATTTAAAAGCTAAAAAGCCAAACAATACGGTTAAGACCGTACGCGATGAAAACAGGCAATTGGACGAATTAAACAGTTCGTTTCGTCACATACCTTAGTGTTAAGTGTGAGTATATAGAGGAGTTTAATATGTTCAGAGTATTATTACTTGTTCTTTTTGGTTTGATGAATTTTACGGCTATTGCTGAATCCAATATGGATACGCAGCCAAAGGATGCAATACTGCTCACGGTTTTCTTGAAGCATGATCAAAGTAAGAACATAGGTGAAATTAAATCTATACTAAATGAGCAGGGCTTTTTCGAAAACTTTCCACCGGAAGGTGTTGCTGTTGTAAGTTGGTATGTAATGATGGGAATTGGTCAAGTAGTTACTCTCGAAGTTCCTGCTCATAAGCTTCGTGAAGTTAATCTGGCAATTGAGGCGAGCGCCTGGAAGGCTTTTAGCACTGAATTTTACCCAACATACAACCTTTACCCTGTAATTAAAAATAAATTAAAAAATAGATCCAAGGTAGCTTACTAGAAACAAATCACTTAACGAAGCATTCAAGCGTTCATGCTTGTTGATGCCACTGAGTGGAAATAATGATAGAGACAATCATCTCAAAAAGCCCTAACAAACACATCAACACTGGCAACCTTGCCCTACGCCCTAAAAAGCAGGCCTTCGGCAAGTTTGCCGGTTATGTATGCGTTGAGGATGTAGAAAAACCCCACTAAATGAAAAATATTTGTTAAAATAACTCAACGTAAAAGGAGTTATTAAATGCCCAACTTTATACCTTATGATTACAACCAAA
>JAPHRB010000151.1 GCA_026197015.1 Gammaproteobacteria bacterium
ATTACGACCTGTTGAATTCTTTTATTTATTGTTTCATTTATTTCTGTAGCTGAAAGTTGAATAAAAATATAACCGTATTCACTTTCACGATATTTTAATATTTCATAAAAAAATAATGAATTATCAACCAGCTCAAACTTTTTCTGCCAATTTTCTGACATTATTGAAATCGCTTCTATGTTTTCCTTTTCATATGAATATACAGCTTGTTTATTTTTATTATATACAGTTAGAGCCTCAACTTTATTTAACGCTTTTAATCTTGATGTAACATCTGACGCTTTATCAACTTCCCCCGTAGTCACGATAGACACCAAATCTTGAGCGAGTAAATTTCCAAATGTTTTTGCCTCGACCATTAATTCACTCTGCCGATGACTCATTTCCTGATATATCATAATACCAAAGCTTACGACAATAACAAAAAACGACACCATATAAACAGATAAGGTCAGCTTGTACTTAATTGGCATATTTTTTAAATTTAACGACATATTTTATTTAATTAATTATATTTTTATTTTGATAACGGTAATTTTTAATCATTACCCCATTCATGCCATATCCCGTCATGACGAGCCACTTCATGCCCCAACTGCCTTAATATAGTTATTACCGTTATATACAACAATAGTCTGTTCTTTTTTAATGCCTGCGTTACTAAATAATTCATTAATTTGCTTTAAATTATCTAGACTGCCTGTATTCTTTTCATAATTACAGGTATCTTTCATTGAAATGTTACAACTCCTTTATTATGTTTTTTTACAAATTTTTCTTTGCCAGGCACATCTATTATTTTAATATTTGGGTCGTTTTGCTGCTCTACTAACCACTGAATATCAAGCGGCACGGCAGCCGCCTCATTAGCAGAAACATTTAGACTAAAGACAATTAAAAAAGGCGCTATAAAATAACAAAGTGCTTTGAAGACACTTGATTTTGAAAGCAAATCTACTCTCCCTACTTTTGAAAATTTCACTAATCTGAGTATAGACTATATGTAGACGTCTGAGAGCTGTATGTAATTGAAATTACAGGGGATTAATATTAAGTAAGAATTTTGATAAATCGGCGGAAAGCACCCCTGTATAACCAGTTATATACAGGGGTTTTTATTTTAAAGAATTTGAATATCCGGAAGTAGAACGGATTTATTTGTTACGTTTAGCTGCTATTCTCAAACGCAGGGCATTTAACTTAATAAAACCCGCTGCATCTTTTTGATCATAAGCACCACCATCGTCTTCAAATGTGGCAATTTTCTCATCAAATAATGAATCGTTTTCAGAGCGTCGACCAACAACAGATACAGCCCCTTTATATAACTTAAGCCGTACTTCACCGTTAACATAGGTTTGAGATTCATCTATCATCTTCTGCATCATTTCACGTTCAGGACTCCACCAGTAACCGTTATATATTAACTCGGCATATTTTGGCATTAACGAATCTTTAAGGTGAGCGACTTCACGGTCTAGCGTAAGAGACTCAATAGCACGATGCGCTTTCAACATTATAGTGCCACCCGGGGTTTCATAACAACCACGTGATTTCATGCCCACGTAACGGTTTTCAACAATATCCAGGCGACCGATACCATTATCTCCACCTACTTTATTCAAGGTCTCTAGTACCGTAGCAGGTGTCATAGCTGTGCCATCAATTGCCACGATATCACCCTTTTCATAGGTTAATTCAATATAAGTTGCTTTATCTGGGGCGTTTTCAGGTGACACAGACCAGCGCCACATATCATCTTCAGCTTCGGCCCATGGGTCTTCAAGAATATCCCCCTCATATGAAATATGCAGTAGATTAGCGTCCATTGAATAAGGTGATTTTTTCTTGTTTTTCGCGAAATCAACCTCTATACCATGTTCTTCTGCATAATTCATCAAAGACTCACGCGAGCTCAAATCCCATTCACGCCAGGGCGCAATTACCTGGACGCCCGGTTTTAATGCATATGCACCTAACTCAAAACGAACCTGATCATTACCTTTACCCGTTGCGCCATGTGATATAGCGTCAGCGCCAGTCTCATTAGCAATTTCAATTAAACGTTTAGCAATTAATGGCCGCGCAATAGACGTGCCTAATAGATATTCACCTTCATAAATAGCATTAGCACGAAACATAGGAAAAACATAATCACGCACAAACTCTTCGCGTAAATCTTCAATGTAGATTTCCTTGATACCCATCGCTTTAGCTTTAGCACGCGCCGGCTCTACCTCTTCGCCCTGGCCGATATCAGCGGTAAATGTCACTACTTCACAATCGTAGGTATCTTCCAGCCATTTAAGAATAATGGATGTATCAAGACCGCCTGAATAGGCTAAAACGACTTTATTTACCTTGGACATATCTGCTCCGCGCACTTTAAAAGGGCTGGCATTATACCGTAGGAAAGACTTCCGTGGGGGGCTTTTGACGCTTTTTTCTGTTGAATTTAAGGGTACAAACCGGCGTTATTCTTTTTGCTCATTCTCTATTAATCACTATCATGTTTAATAAATACATCAACCCGCCGGTTATTCATACGGCCTCGAGAGCTTCGGTTACTTGCTAAGGGTCTGCTTTCACCAAGCGCCAGTTGACTAATTTGCGTTTCAGACACGCCTTTCGAAACCAGATATTTCTCAACTGAAGCGTTTCGACGTGAAGACAGTTTTTTATTATAAATACGCCGGCCTCGTCCATCTGCATGGCCTTTTAACTGAATTTTCATATCCTTATCAATACGTGCAAATAAGGCAATCTCCCTGAGTTTGTCTTTCTCCTGTTTACTTAAGCTGGATTTATCAGTATCAAAATATAAAGCGGTATCCTTAACCTGATCAGAGCCGTAATCAAGCGCATTACTAATACAAATAGTAAAATCATCATAATACTGATGGAATCTTACCGACGACACAGAAACGTATACATCATCCTCAAACCCAGCCCAGTCTTTATAATGGAAAGTCGGGTGTCGACCCGCCAGCAGCTCATATAACATTCGATAGGCAAGGTCACCGCCTATATAAAATGGCATATTACCTTTTGATATAGTCAATTGAGCCAGCTCTTTTTCTTCAGGTTCTCGCCAGAAAGGCGCAAATGAATACAAACTAGCCACACTATTTCGTCTTGCCGCCTCTCTTGAATGCAACTGAAAAGCCAGCTCACCGCCCGATGAATATACAAACCGCCCCTGACCATAGTGATCAATGTCATGAATCAATTCGCATTGAATAGGACTACTGTGTACATGCCAGCTAGAATCAGCTACAGGCGCCTGATAACGCTGCGCGGCGTGCAGGCTGAATGAATGAATCAAAAACAGCAAAGTGATTAATAATAGAGACCTGAATATATCATTATTGGGCATATTAGACATAGCGTCAGATATCTGGAAAACTTTAATGAATTGATTTATGACTACCGTTAGTCAGAGCCAACATTTTACAGAGTTGTAAACTGGTGAGGATATGCACTGTTTAGGTACATACCCCTCGAGGAAAGAGCATCTTTCCCGCTCTGTCCCCTGTTTTGATGCCATCAAGAGTTTTACGGAGCCTGCTCCCTACACTAACAGCTCTTGGTGGTATGGGTTAAGAGGACAGGACTCAAAAAGCGAGACCTTTCCCCGATAGGGATGAGCCTAAACAGGGTAAGGCTTCACCAGTTTAGCAATCTGAAAAAGTCGCGATAGTGTCTTACCCGATTCAGACACAGCATCAAAAAGACTGGTACTGCACACGATTAATATAATAATTGATCACTCCTCCAGGCGTTTTAATCGTCACATCATCGCCCTCAAGTTTTTTCATTAATGCCTTAGCCACGGGTGAATCCATACTAATAAACCCCCTTTCGGAGTCAAACTCATCAGGACCAACAATTCTATATTGAATTAGAGCCCCTTCATCGTCCTCTAGCTCAACCCAGGCACCAAAAAATATCTGATCAGTTTTTTTAGGTGTTTCACTGACAACTTTTACTTCATCAACCCGTTTTGATAAAAACCGAACTCGACGATCTATCTCACCTAACTCTTTTTTTCTATAAATATACTCGGCATTTTCAGAACGATCACCTTCTGCTGCCGCAGTTGATAATGCTTTTACAACCAGGGGGCGGCGTTTGTTCCACAGGTAATCCATCTCCTTCTCAAGCGCTGCCATACCTTCAGCAGTGATATAGGGAGAGCCTTTTTTGGCCGGTGGTCTGTATCTACCCATAATGAAATTAACTTTTTTAAATTTACTTTTACCACGGAGACACAGAGGACACGGAGTCAGATTATTATCAGGCACTATACGCGCCTGATAATAATATTATGTTGTTCTCTGCGCCCTCTGCGTCTCTGTGGCAAAAAAAAGGACGCAAAATGCGTCCCACAATTATATTACCACTTTTAGATTATACGATATTAGTTATTTTTCATAACATTCAATAATATCTTTCACCAGGCCACTACGCACAATATCATCATGCTCAAATGTATGAACATAAACCGAGTTAAGATGCCCCAATCGGTTAATCGCATCCTGTAATCCTGACTGGTTACCAATATCCGATTGACGAATATCACCATTCACAACTACGCGACAGTTTTCACCGATTCGAGTTAAAAACATTTTCAACTGTGCTTTAGTACAATTTTGAGCTTCGTCTAATACAACAAAAGCATCATTAAATGTTTTACCTCTTAAATATGCTAGCGGTGAAACAACGATGCGATCATTTTTTAAACCACATTCAACGGCTCCTTTACCTAAACGATCATTTAAACAATCACGAAACGCATCAAAATAAGGATCAAATTTCTCATGTAAATCACCGGGCAAGAACCCCATATTCTCTCCTGCCTCAACTGCTGGGCGAGTAATGATTATTTTTTCAATTCGTCGTGCTTCTAGCTCTTCTGCTGCAATAGCACCTGCCACATAACTTTTTCCGGTACCAGCAGGCCCCGTTCCAAAAGTTAATTTATGGGATTTTATTGCGGTGATGTAGTGCCCCTGAGACAAGGTCTTTGCCTGAAGTGGTGGCGCGGCTTTTGCTGTGATGCTTTTTGTTTCGATAAATGAGTTGCGTGATTTGATATCAACAACAACCGATGGGTTAGAGATACGTTTTCTTGCTTGTTTCGCAGCTCTTTTTTGTGAAGCTGAACGTCTTGCCATATGGCACCTTTTGATTTAGTTAAAAAATGCAAATCAGTAATACTGTTTGTCAATAAACTATTTTCCAGGTTTCTATATAGATTTAGCTAGATCACCTCCTCAGGTTAAATACTTTTAATTAACTAATTTTATAGTGGATCTATATTAACAGGTCAAGAAAAAATCCAATAAAAAACAATATTTTAATAAAATCGTCACATATTAAAACAAATACCTTTACTTCATTTTTGTGTGGTGCTATTTTGGGGATTCGCTGTCAGTAAAAAGCTTCTTTTTTACATCATATTTTTCCCGCAGTTTTTCAGACTTTTATTCAAAAAAACACATAATTTTAATGCAAAAATACAGAGCCGCTGAAAAAACCTTATTACTTAACAAGATTTTTTAAAATTTTAAACTGTCAGACTTGACTATAAAAACATCTTTAAATATGAGTACATAACTTTTGACGCAGAGGCACAGAGTCACCGAGAAAAACATTTAATTTCTTAACAAGAATTTTTTAAAATTTTGAATCTTAATCTGACAGGCTTTACTTGAGAATCATTGCGAATAAAAATAATAAACTTTGCGTCTCCGCGCCTCTGCGTCAATATTTTTAAGTTTTAACTGAAGTTTTCAATATGAAATTATTTATCTGGGTGCTTTACGTCTATCTTCAAATAATTCTATTTTGAAATACCAGGCAAGATAACCAAACGCTGATAACAGGGTACCCAGCACAAGAAACACTAACGAGCCTAGAAATAAAATACGTACTTCATTCATTATAAATTTTTTTTCACTGCTTGAGCCAACCAGATCCAGCTGCTTTTCCTGCACATGCAACCTGATGCTTGCCTCTTCATTTTTCAAGCGCTCAATTTCATATGGCGTATATTCAACACCATCAACCTTCGCCAGCTCATCACCAGTTTCTTCTGCCTGATTTAACACTTTATCAATATGAGTTAACTCCTGCTGCAAACCGTCAAGCTCCATTTGATTGGTTACCAGACTTTCAAAGACATTCGTTACCGTATGTTCAAACGCCTGTATACGAGACCAGGAGAAACCAATATCCGCAAGAATAATCACTGTGCCAATGAGTGCACATATTTTATAAAAACGAATAGCTGAAGATTGGTTTGTGGACATAATTCAGGATAGTGCGTGTAGATATGCAAGTTTGGCCCACTGTTTCATCTCGGGCATATTCACTTTATTTTTCTTTTCATCATCATCTGGCCAGAAAGGATTGAAGCTCACCCATGGCTCACCAATTTCCTTGAAAATTTCCCCGCCCTTTACTAACGCGCCTGACATTGACTGCTTGGGTAAACGATACATCAGAGCACTCATACCAATTGCCGCAGCAAAAATAACACCATCAGGGGTATGTGCCAAATAATAAGCATGATTATCGGTGTCTGGACAATAGAATTTTATGCTTTCCAGATCACTGGTAGACTCAACTAGCAACTGCACTATATCCGCGTGCGCGGAAGGCTGATATTGCTTAAGAAAACTAATCATCTGCTCATTCTCAGGACGCCCCAGTTGTCCATGGAATTCTTGTACCGGTTCAGATAAACTCATAACACACACCTGTTTCGCATTTTTTTTATTTATGCGCTTTAATTATAATATTTGTATGATTATGACAGAGCCGGAGTAAACATCAATCCAGTAGACAATTTATTGATTGAAGTGAGAGCTGGTTCAAGCTTGTTATAATAAATATAAGGTATGAAAAGTGCTGATCATGGCCTTGTAAAACAGGAACCGACCACTAGATTACAGCAACAACATTAACCTTTGAGTTTATTGAATATCTTGTCAGCAGCCTGTATCGCCTGCCCCAGATCTTCTGATAACAGATTAAAATGCCCCATTTTACGACCCACTCTTGCTTCATGTTTGCCATAAAGATGTAGTTTTAGCACTGGGTCTGCAAGGCAGTTTAACCAGTTAACTGGCCAAAGATCACCTAACAGATTAATCATCACTACAGGGCTGGTTAATCTTGCATCACCTGGCACTAAACCACATATCACACGAACCTGCTGTTCAAACTGAGAAACAACTGAAGCATCCATTGTGTAATGCCCGCTATTATGTGGACGTGGGGCCATTTCATTAAAAATAAGCTGATCGTCCGAGGTAATAAAGAACTCAACAGCCAATACACCAACATAATTAATTTTATTGGCAAGGCCAATAGCCTGTTGTCGAGCTTTTTCAGCAATACCCTTATCTATCCTCGCCGGCACAATGCTCTTATGTAAAATACCATTAACATGCTCATTTTCACCTGGTGGATAACAGGCTACTTCACCCTCAATATTACGCGCCAGTAACACTGAAATTTCCAGCGCAAGATCCATTTTTTTCTCTAAAACACACTCAACCTGCCCCAGATCATTAAAAGCAGACTCAAGCTCATTTCTATCATTAATGATTTGCTGACCTTTACCGTCATAGCCTAATGTAGTGGTCTTAATAATGCCTGGTAATCCCGTTATAGCTATAGCGGCATCAAAGTCAGCAGCTGTCGTGATTAAAGCATAGGGAGCCGGATTAAGGCCCGAGTTTCTGGCATAGTCTTTTTCCTGAATTCTGTGACGAGCGATTGCAACCGCCTCTGCCGAAGGATGTACCGGTTTATGAGAAGACAGAAACTTTAGACTCTCAGCGGGCACATTTTCAAATTCAGTGGTAATCGCATCACACATCGAGGCCATCTTCGCCAACGAATCAACATCAGTATAATCAGCCTGTAAATGATGGTCTGCTACTTCGGCCGCGGGGCTATTAACATCCGGGTCTAACACAACTGTGCGATAGCCCATATTACGAGCCGCCATACAGAACATACGCCCTAGTTGACCGCCACCTAATACACCCAGAGTAGCTCCGGGCAATAACGGAACAGAATTTGTTGAGGATGGCATATTTATTCTTCTGGCGGGAGCTGCATAGCAAGCACGGTTTCTTGCTGATTTGCACGAAAATCAGCCAGTTTTTCAGCTAATTCTGCGTCCTGATTGGCCAATATGGAAACCGCATATAAACCGGCATTAGCCGCCCCAGCCTCACCAATTGCAAATGTTGCAACCGGAATACCTTTAGGCATTTGCACAATAGACAATAAAGAGTCCATTCCTTTCAGGTACTTTGAATTAACCGGTACACCCAAAATAGGCAGCGTGGTTTTAGACGCTAACATACCCGGAAGATGTGCTGCCCCGCCGGCACCCGCTATAATACAGGCAAGCCCTCTATCGCGCGCTGTTGCTGCATACTCGAACAATAAATCCGGTGTGCGATGGGCAGAGACGACCCGCGTTTCATAATCAATACCAAACGCTTCTAATTGCTGTACAGCATGTTGCATAACAGGCCAGTCACTCGTACTGCCCATCACCACGCCAACCTTCTTATTCATACATCACCTTCGGGTGCTGAAACGGAGAAAACCGGCAATTTTATAGATATTTGTCGGTCTTGTCGAAGCCTATAACACTTAATTTGATAGATGGATATTATCAAGATGAATAGATTTAAGCGTCTCCGGGTTATGCATAAACACACTAAAACCGGCAATATCTTCTAAAATCATACGCCGCCCCTGCGGTGCATTTAATATATCCTGCATATTAATTTGCAAATTATTCCAGCCTGGCACAAGGCTTACTTCATGGTTGAATCGATCACTATACTTATACCCCGTTTGCCGATGTAAACGATCATAAACTTTCAATTCAACGTCCAGGCTCTCATTCTGGTCATTATGAATACTGATATTCAAATACTCATAAGCCGACCAGTCGGGATATAAAACTTCAAGTGATGCCTGCGGATAATATTCATCATTTTCATCACTTAACTCAAACTCAACAAAAGCGGATGACTGACCTTGTATATAAACCTCATAATCAATCTCAAACCGACTCACGTATGCGTTATCCCAGCGCGCTAAAGCATCTTCAGATTCAAAGTTAGCAATCACTGGAAAATCGGCTTTAATCTTTAAATCGTCTCTAACAATACTCATCACAGGATAAAATGCGCCAAATAAAACAGCCATTGATAACAACAATATAACGGGGCGATTGTGGCAACGACGGCTCTCAGGTAGTGAAAGCTGCACCATTAGAAACCCGAGTAACACACCTAAC
>JAPHRB010000162.1 GCA_026197015.1 Gammaproteobacteria bacterium
AAAACCAAAAGATCAGTGGCGAGAAGGTATGACGACGGAAAAATTAAAAAAAGAATTAACTAATTTAATCAAATTTCCTGGTTTAACAAATGCATGGGTGATGCCCATAAAAACCCGTATTGATATGTTGGCTACGGGTATAAAAACACCAGTGGGAATTAAAGTCGCGGGTGCTGATTTAAAAGTCATTGAAAAAATTGGTAAAGATATTGAAAAAGCTATCTTAACGGTGCCTGGAACTGCGTCTGCTTATTCGGAACGAGTTGCCGGGGGGCGTTATGTGACTATTGATGTTGATCGACTGGCTGCCGCACGTTTTGGGCTAAATATAGCTGATGTGCATGATGTGGTAAGTACTGCATTAGGTGGTATGCAGGTGTCTCAATCAGTAGAAGGGCTGGAGCGTTATCCTATTAATGTGCGTTATCCACGGGATGTGCGTGATTCACTGGGTATGTTGCGCAATTTACCTGTTGTAACACCTTCTGGTGCACGCATTTCATTGAGTGAAGTGGCGGGTATAAAAGTAGAAGATGGTCCTGCGGTAATCAAGAGTGAAAATGCACGCCCCAATGGCTGGACGTTTGTTGATATCGAAGGACGTGATTTAGGCTCATATGTTAGTGAAGCACAGAAAGTAGTTGCTGAAAAAGTGAAAATACCCGCGGGTTATTCTATTGCCTGGTCAGGGCAATATGAATATATGGTGCGTGCAAAACAGCGATTATTAGCCGTGGTACCAGTAACATTAGGTATTATTATTCTATTGTTATATCTAAATTTCAGGAAAATTTCTGAAGTGGCATTAATTATGGGGACTTTACCTATGGCATTAATAGGTGGTTTCTGGTTGTTATATTTACTGGATTACAATATGTCGGTAGCAGTTGGTGTTGGTTTCATCGCTCTTGCGGGTGTATCGGTTGAAATAGGTGTGATTATGCTGGTGTATTTAAACCAGGCTTTACAGCCCTATATTGATAGAGCAAAACAAGAAAAGCGTAATCTAACAAAAGCTGAATTACGATCTGCTGTTGAAGAGGGAGCGTTACTTCGCGTGCGCCCAATCATGATGACTGTAGCAACTATTGTCGTCGGTTTGCTACCTATCATGTTAGGCTCGGGTACTGGTTCAGAAGTTATGCGCAGAATAGCTGCGCCTATGGTCGGCGGTATGGTTAGCGCCACTGTCCTTACTTTAGTCGTATTGCCCTCTGTTTTTTTATTAATGAAAGAGGCTTCGATTATTAAAAAATAATAGTGGTTTAACATAAAGTGTTTGCAAGCCTGTGCAGTAAATAAAATATAAAACTATAATGTTAAGATAATTAAATTTATAGTTGAAAAATTTTAGTTAGCTGTAATATTCCTAACTACTTAAAGAAAAGATAAAAATAAAAAAGTTTAAAAGAATGCTGCTTTTTTTTACTAATGGCTCAATAGAAAATGAAGGTTGGATCGTTTTGAAATTATTTGTATAATTTTAATACGTAAGTTTTAACATTTTTCACATATCAGTTTTTATGATGTGTGTAAAAAATTAATTGGGGTAAGCATGGCGGAATTACACTATTTTAGAATTAATGGATTAAATAACGAATCCGATGTATCTAAAATTGTAAACACATTAAGTGTTATAGATGAAGTCGAGTCTGTTGAGGTTGATTTAGACTCGGGTATGGCATTTATTAAAAGTAACAATTTAGCATCAGAGATTTCATTGATTATTGATGCTGCCGGTTATAACTCGATTTTAATAGCAGAATAAAACGCTTGCTCATAATTTTAACTTATTGAAGGTCATTATATTATTTTATTATAAAATACCGTTGAGCTCTAAAATTGAAACTATTTTTTAAAAACACGGTCGTATAAATAATAATTATAAATTTTATGGTTATGCCTGTATTAATCTAGTGGAGTATTTTTATGTGTAGCTCACCTAAAGGCGGTAGCACTAAACCTTTATTAAGTCGTCGTGTTGAAAGCACTTCTGGAGGTATGTCTACAGTTGAATATAGTGATATGGTGCGTCGAGCTAATGAGTCTTATGAGCGACGACAGGAAGAGTTAATAGAGTATAGAAAAACACATAAAAGGAAAAATTCCCAAAAGCATAACAGGCAAATAAAAGGCTCTTTTTTTGAAAAAATTAGCGCGTTTTTTAGTTAATTCGGCTCATCTAATCAAATTGCAAGCAAATAAATGGATTTTTGCTCAAAAACATTGATATTTCATCAAATTTTAATAACTTATAACGTTGACTAAGGTTTAAAGCGGGTTATAATTCATTCAGCTAGAAAGTGCCGTTAATACTTATGCACACCACATTTCGAAGTTCCAAAGTAGTACTCCGTCCTGTTCTCATATGTAAACACTTCCAGCACAACCCGTCTTTGCGCAATGATTATTGTTGTAATGAGACATTAATTACTTTTGAATAAATAGGATAGAAAATTATGTCTACTACTACTGGTACAGTTAAATGGTTCAACGAATCTAAAGGTTTTGGTTTTATCGAGCAGGAAAATGGTCCTGACGTATTTGCACATTTCAGTGCAATTCAGGGTTCTGGTTTTAAAACACTGACCGAAGGTCAAAAAGTTGAGTTCACTGTAACTCAAGGCCAGAAAGGTCCTCAGGCTGAGAACATCGTAGCTGTTTAGTTTTTAAACGCTATATCATTACCCTTCTCAGGGTGTGAATAAAAAAGGCCGCTCAGTGAGCGGCCTTTTTTTATTATTTACATTTTTATCAGCTGGGATCGTGTGCCCGAAAAGAGTCAGTCGAGATTAACCTGCAAGACTTTTGATAGCTGTTTCGGTGTTTACTTCAGTTATGGTTTCAGTCATGGTTTCTGAAATGATAGCGGCAATTAACTTGATATCATCTAACGTAAAAGACATGGGTAAACGCAGGTCGCAGGCACATGAAATAAGTTCTGCTGTTTTTTCACAACCGGGCATATCTTCAAATGAGTATTGCCAGTTACGGAAGTCGCGGGCATTGTTGTTACGACCAAATACCTGAATAACTACTCCCTTTTCTTTTGCATTACTGATAAAGCGCGTGATATCGGCACTATCTAAATCAATTAAATTAAATTGCAGGCTATCTCCTACGTTTTCAGCGCTATCCACAGGTTCAGGTATATCAATGTGTTTAACAGATGAAAGGAGTGATATTAAACTTTGGTATTTTTCTTTGTAGGAGGCAATACGCTCATCAATTAATTCAACCTGTGGACGCAAAATAGCGGCGGTGAGGTTATTCATGCGTAAGCTAAAGTTGGGTACATCAAACTTAATGTTTTCGAACAGGCTGTCGTCCATAGGCCGAGCCAGATGTTTTTTGTATAAACCTTCATATGAACCGGCAGCGAGTATGCAATAAGCCGCAAGCTGGTCATCATTTGTTGCAATAAAGCCACCTTCCCCAGAATTAAGCATTTTATGGCTTTGTGTGCTGTAACAGGCGATCTCACAATGATGGCCTACAAAGTGATCTTTATCTGTATCTGATACATTCCAGCGTTTACCCAGGCCATGAGCACAGTCTTCAATCAGTCTGATATTGTTTTTATCACAAAGTGCTTTTATTTTGTCCAGTTCGGCAATATGCCCGCGCATATGAGACAAGATAAAAAAGCGCACATCGGGGTGTCTAATGATTTGTTCTTCAAAGTGTTGTAAATCAATAACATACTGGTCATTGCATTCAATATATACAGGATTTGCATTTGCATGAACAATGCTACTGGGTACAGCAGTAAAGGTAAATGCATTTGTAAAAACACCTTCACCCGGCTGTATATCCATGGCTTTTAATGCGATAAACATGGCGCTGCCACAGGAATTGACGGCAACAACGTACTTGTGACCGGTATACAGGCCAAACGCGGCCTCTAATTTTGATACTTCGCTGATATCATCAGTGTGACCGTATCGATAGAGCATACCGTGCTCCATCTGGCTTATAGCATTGCTAATAGCTTCTGCAGGAATGGGATTAGGGGTATCAAAACTTTTACTGAATTTCATATTTAATAATAAGGTCGCATCGAAAAATGCCAGCCATTGTAACATGCTGATGGATTTATGCAGCTACCGTTCGAAATATCGCTATTGAAAGAATATAGAAATAGTTACCTGAAAATAGCTTATTTTTCAGGTAACTAAGGCTTGTTTAAGTCTCTGTTACCTGAAAAACAAGTCATCGGTTTATTTTGTAGTTTTTCTTTTACCGATATTTTTTTTGTCTCTTTTTCTGTTTTTATCTTTTTTCTTATCAGGTTTTATGCTCAGTTTTTCGCGCTTCTGGCTTTTGCCTTTAGGGCTTTCCTTTTTCCTGGAATCACTTTTTTTAGACTCGCCCAGTTTAGAAATTTGTAATTGTTGGCCCGATACCCAGACTTTTTTAAGATCATTAAATACATCTTTTGGCATGCCACTGGGTAAATCTACCAGGCTATAATCATCATAAATTTTGATATGACCAATGTTGTTACTATCCAGCCCTGCTTCATTAGCAATGGCGCCGACAATATTACCCGGTTTTACATCGTGATTATTACCCACTTCTATGCGGTAACTAGCCATGTCTTCAGCAGGTGTTTTTTCTTTTCTTGAGCGGTCTTTTCCTCTGTCCTGATTGCGCTCCCGACCTCTATCATTGCCGCGATCTCTATCGCGATCTCGACGAGAAGGCTTTCTATCTGATGAAGATCGGTCGCTATCTTTCCAGCTTTTATCCATTTTCTTCTGCGGTTTATTTTGCAACAGAAAAGGTGATTCTCCCTGTAACAGGTGTGCCAGTGCTGCGGCAATGCTCAACGCCGGAACATCGTTTTCCTGCTGGTATTCTTCAATCATCTTATTAAACATAGAAAGATCATTAGAAGCTATTACATCAGTGATGCGTTGTTTGAATTTCTCTACACGTTGGTCGTTAATAAGTTCAGTAGAAGGTAGCTCCATCATATCGATAGGCTTTTTGGTGGCTCGTTCAATCGCCTGTAACAGGCGTTTTTCACGTGGAGCTACAAAAAGAATCGCATCACCATGACGGCCCGCACGGCCGGTGCGTCCAATTCGATGGATATAAGATTCTGTGTCATGAGGTATATCGTAGTTAACAACATGGCTGATTCGTGACACATCTAAACCGCGGGCTGCTACATCGGTAGCTACCAGTATATCGAGTTTGCCGTTTTTCAGGTTTTGTACGGAACGCTCTCGTTGGCTTTGTTGTATATCGCCATTAATTGCCGCAGCTGCATATCCACGTGCTTCTAGTTTGTCTGCCAGCTCAACCGTTGAATTTTTCGTGCGCACAAAAATAATCATGGCATCAAACTCTTCAGCTTCGAGAATACGTGTTAATGCATCAAGCTTATGTACACCACTTACTGGCCAGAAGCGTTGTCGAATGGTTTCCGCGGTTGCGGTTGTGACCTTGATCGTGACTTCTTGAGGGTTGTTCAGATACTTGTTCGCAATACGTCGAATCTGTTGTGGCATCGTTGCAGAAAACAGAGCGATTTGTCGCTTTGGCGGGGTTTGTTCTAATACCCATTCAACATCATCAATAAAACCCATGCGTAACATTTCATCAGCTTCATCCAGTACCAGTGCTTTTAGACCATCTAGCTTTAAAGTGCCGCGACGCATATGGTCCATAACTCGACCTGGAGTGCCGACAATAACGTGCACACCTCTCTTAAGGGCGCTAATCTGGCCTCTAAAGTCCTGCCCGCCATATACAGGTAAAACATGAAAGCCTTTCATATGTTTAGCGTATTTCTGGAAAGCTTCCGCTACCTGTATGGCTAATTCACGGGTTGGCGCGAGTACTAAAACAGATGGATCTTTCTGTTTCAGGTCTATATTTGATATAAGAGGTAATGCAAATGCAGCGGTTTTACCCGTACCTGTTTGTGCCTGGCCAATGATATCTCTGCCATCCAGTAATAAAGGGATGGTTGCAGCCTGGATTGGTGAAGGGGTTTCATAACCGACTTCATCTAGCGCTTTTAACAGAGATTTATTAAGCGCTAATTCATTAAACGAGCTTACCGTTTCGGTAGTCATGTGTTTTGCCTATATGATAGGAGGTGTAATGACAGTTGATAGCCATTTACACAGTATTATGAGCATAGTCCACTTTTAAGGGATGGTACTACAGGGATACCAGGAATATGTTCACAAACAAAAACAACAGACATACTGCATGCTAACTGCGGGAAACCGAAACAATTCGAAGTATTGAATTAGTATTTTAGCACATAATTATCTACAAGGGATTAACCCTGTTCATTTCGGCTTAAAAAAGATAGGTTATATAGGCCATAAATAAAAGAAGTATCAATTGTTTTAGCGCAATGAATGGCCGTTTATATGGATTAGAATGAAATATTATATGTCTAATTTGCTTGTAGAGACATGCTTAATATTGGTCTTTAATTAATTAGGGGTGATACATGTTTGGAGCGGATAGTCAGATAAAACAACGTCTAGAGGACCTTGAAAAGCATTTGCTAACTGAGAATCCATTGTTAGTGAGTGCGGTAGAAGAGTTTAAAAAGCTGGATAAAGTCGGATACCGAATGGGCTTGCTGGCGAGAGATCAGTCATACGCGACGCAGATACCCTGGTGGCCACTTATTTCTGTCTTAGGTACTTTTTCCGCAGGCAAATCAACTTTTATTAATCATTATCTTAATTCCTCGTTACAGGAAACCGGTACTCAGGCGGTTGATGATAAATTTACCGTGATATGTTATTCGGCTGAACAACAGGCCCGTGTCCTGCCCGGCATTTCACTGGAAGCAGATCCGCGGTTCCCTTTTTACAATATGGCGGAAGTGCTTGAACAGGTGGCGCCCGGTGCAAGTGACCGTATCAATACATATATGCAGATGAAAACCTGCCCGGATATAAAATCAAAAGGCAGAATATTTATCGATTCGCCGGGATTTGATGCGGATGACCAGCGAACTGAAACACTTAAAATCACTGACTATATTATTGATTTATCTGATCTGGTTCTTATATTTTTTGACGCACGTCATCCTGAACCGGGTGCGATGCGTGATACTTTAAAACATCTGGTGGCGGATAAAATATATCAAAAAAATGCAGACAAATTTGTATATATTTTAAATCAGATAGATGCAGCGGTAAGAGAAGACAATCCGGAAGATGTTATAGCATCATGGCAAAGAGCGCTTGCGGCTGAAGGTCTGACAGCAGGTAAATTTTATACTATTTATAACCCTGATGCCGCTGTGGTAATTGAGGATGATACTGTTCGTAAGCGGTTTGAGCAAAAACGAGATATTGATTTAGATGCTATAAATGAACGTATTGAACAAATGAATGTTGATAGAGTGTATCGAATTATAGGTGCACTGGATAAAACAGCCAGGGAAATTGAGGATGAGAAATTGCCGAAGTTAATTTCTATGATATCAAACTGGCGAAGAGCTGTGTTGAGTATGGATGTTATCGTGTTATTCACATTAGGCATTATTGTCGGTGTTTCAATGATTATGGATTCTTTTATAGCGGAAGTGTTTTCATCATTTGTTAGCTGGATGGGAGAATCAACTGGCAAACAGTTAACAGGTCTTCTTGTATTGTATATGTTGTTTTTGAGTATTCATTTTACATCAAGAAACTTTGCAATTAAAAGGCAGTTAAATAAGTTAATGAAGGATGATTGTGCAGACGAGTTTAGAACGACTTTGAAAAGAGCATTTATAAAAAACACATTGTTTTTCAGAAGCATATTTAGACCTCAGGTTGTAGGTTGGGGCTACTTTTCAAAAAGAACAATCAAAAAAGTAAAAAATCAGGCTGATTTATTTATTCAAAAATTAAATGACCAGTATGCTCAACCTTCTGGGAATGCGAATTTGGAAACGGAAGGTGAAACACAAAAAAAAGTACCTGCGGCATCAGTCAGTGAAGATGTTGCCTAGTTTGATATTTAATATATATCGTATTATTGATTTAAATTATGAGGATTTACGCCATGACTAAAAATGATAAGAGTAATGAAAAGGCCAATGAAAAGGCTAGTGAAAAGAGCAGTAAAAAAGCGAATGAAAAAGCCAGTGGAAAAAGTAATGAAAAAGTAGCCGAAAAGCTTAAAGACATGGGGCTTATGTCATCTGAAAATGATGTTAAGTCAGCTGAAAATCCTGAAAATACTGAGACTGATACACAGGATCATAAAATACCCTATGCCCTGATTATGACTTTTATTTTGTTCCTTTCTGGCATAATGGGCATCATGCTGATGGCTGGTAATACCGATGAGTCAGCGCCTGAAACAGCAGCAATGCCAACAGCGCAAACAACAGGTCAGACTGCTTCGAATAATGGAAATAATATAGGTGTCAGTAGACAGCAAAATATGGATAAATTATTTGCTGAGCGTCGCAAAGCCATGGAAGAAAGAAGAAAATCGTTTTCAATGGCAAATGAAAATCAGGATATGAAAAACAATAGTCAGGGTTCAGAATGGCTAAACAGACAACGCAATCACATGCAGCAACAAATGAATCAAAGGCCGTTCGCAGCGAATCGGGAATTTACCCAGGCTGGTGCTGAAACACCAGCATGGGTTAAAGAGCGTCAGGCAATGATGGCACAACGACAGGCAGACCAGGCTAAGCAACAAAAACAGTATATGTTGCAACAGCAAGAGCAGCAGGCCAGGCAACAAAAACAGTTTATGTTGCAACAACAGGAGCAACAGCGACAGCAGGAGCTGGCGTATCAGCAGTGGTTAATGTCGCAGCAGAGAAACCAGCCAGTTCATCCAAATTCACAACCCGTAGTAAGGGCGCCGGGTTATTATTATCCGCCTACAAATTATCCACCTGCGTATTATGGTCCGCGTTATTAAGCGGTAATTGATAGTAATAAATTTCACAGGGGTGAGGCTGGTGTATGTAAATGGTGCACCTCTGTGTCAAAAATATCAAATTAAAACAGATTAATTTGTCGCTTTAAAATATTCTCCATTGAATCGTTTAATGCGCCTAAAATGCTGTCAGCAATTGGTGTTAACTGTTTCTCAATATAATGTTCGTAATCCAGTCTTGATGACTGGCACTCTAATGTTTCAGGGCCATTAACGGTCATTACGTACTCTATCCAGCCTTTGTGCTGGTAACGTGACGGCTGCTTGTTTTTTTTGAAAATGGCTTCTGCGTTAATTGCGGCGCGTGCATGAGGAGGTATGTTTTTCTGATACAACTCAAGTTTTTGTCGCAAACGTTTTCTATAAGTCAGGTGATGATCTAACTGTCCATTTGATAGTTGTATTACCAGGCTTCGAATAAATTCATCGTATGCTTCATCATTAAAAACTTTGGAATATAATGTCTGTTGAAAATCCCGGGCTAATTGTGTCCAGTCGGTGCGTACATTTTCCAGCCCTTTGAAAACAATTTTAGGCCCATCTTTTGTGTTAATGACGCCCGCATAACGTTTTTTACTGCCTTTATCTGATCCGCGAACAGTGGGCATAAAAAAACGAACAAAGTGTGTTTCATATTCCATTTCAAGATATGATTTAATTCCAAAATCCATTTTTAAATGTTGCAACCAGTATGTATTTACAATATCGATAAGTTGCTGGCCTATTTTGTCTGCTGCTTCGTTTGTCATGTCTTTTTCTAATGACACAAAAACCGAGTCAGTGTCGCCATAAATCACTTCATAACCCTGATTATTAATTAATTTAACTGATTGTTTGATAATATCGTGACTACGTTTAGTAATTGAACTGCTTAGGCGGGCATCATGAATGCGGCAACCTGGAGTGCCTAGTACACCATAGAATGAATTCATAATGATTTTAATCGCCTGAGATAATGCTTTATTTTTTTCACGTTTAGCTTTGTCTCTTGCGAGCCAGAGGTCAGCAATAATGTCTGGTAATATATGTTCATTTTTTGAAAAACGGGCACCGTCATAACCGGCAATAGTCTCGTCATCCTGCATTTTTTTTGCCGCTATGCGAGCGTAAGGATCTACCTTAAAAGTGCGTATAATACTTGGGTAGAGGCTTTTATAATCAAGAACCAGCACGCTTTTAAACAGCCCGGGCCTTGAGTCCATTACATAACCACCGGGAGCTGTATTGCCGTTGCCATAGTCACCCGTATTAGGGGCTGTGAAACCTTTTCGGTGAAGTTGTGGTAAATATAAGTTATCAAAAGCGGCAACAGAGCCGCCTACACGATCCAGCTCAAGACCGGTTAAACGTGCGCGTTCAATTGCAAAGTGTATTAGTTCCGCTTTTTCAAAAATATCCAGAACCAACTGACAGTCTTCAAGGTTGTATTTAGCAAGAGAATTTTTATCTTCATAAAACTGACGTTTTATTTCTTTAGCTTTATATAAAGGGTCGTGATTATTATGCTGATGAATGAGTTTACTGCGATTTAATAATTCATTTGAAACGTTTTCAAGTGAAAAACTGGAGAATTGCCAGGTGGCACTTTTTAGCGTATCTATACCATCAAGAACTACGCGCCCGGGAATGTGCAGAAAATAATGATTGACATCAGCGTGGTGTTGTCGCCACTTTACTGTCGATTGGTTTCGACCTAACTGTAATGAAATGTGGTATTGATCGGCTTTACGTTGTAAAAACCGGAAATCAAAATTGATGACATTCCAGCCTATAAAAATATCCGGGTCATGAAAAGCCACTTGTTTTATAAACAGCTTGAGTAAGGTTTTCTCATCGCTTACAAAGTGAATGTAATCATTTTCAGGGGCAGTTTTCATTTCTCCAATGATTAAAACTTTTTTTATGTCATTAACAATATAAGCAATAGAGAATAATTCATTGGTTTCATAGTCTGTTTCTATATCAAGAGACATGAGTTTTAATTTTGGCTCATAACTAGCCGGTTTTATTTCGGGGTTTGTTAAGACAGGTAATTTTTGTGGATTATTAATCGTTACAGGGCCGGTAATAAAACGCTCTGTTAAATAACGCTCTGCTGGTCGAATGTCTGTTTCGTAAGCACTGATATTATTTTCTTTCAATAAATCTCTAATGCGATAGAAAGCCTGTAATGTGTTGCAGTACACCGCGGCCATTGGATTAAACTGAAAGTCTGTTAACCCAATATTTTTTATCGTGAGCATTGAGGGTTGAGTCAGGTTTTGTAGTTGTAGGGTGTCATTCTGGAGTATAAAAAAAACAGCTTTTTGATTGGTTATAAAAACCTGTATTGGCCCTTCTGTAGAGCTAAACCAGAACTCTAATTGAATGCCGTTGTTTGTATCATACGCCTGACGAGTGAGTAAAAAAGCGTTGCTCATTTATTTTTTATTTATGTAGATATATTAAGTAGGTTTTGTAGGAATTGCTTGAGTATCCGTGTTTTTGGGTATGCGGAAATTATAACCATACCATTAGGAGACATGATTATGTCATTGATCATTAAATCATGATATTTATTTTTCAAGGTATTGGAGTTTGTCTCGTACTTCACTCCACTTTTCAGCATCATCCGGGGCGGGTTTCATGGTGTTTATGACCGGCCAGTCTCGGGCAAGATCGGCATTCAGTTGTATAAATCCTTGCTGGTCTTCAGGTAAGTCTTCCTCTGCGTAAATGGCGTCAACAGGGCACTCGGGTACACATAACTGACAGTCTATACATTCTTCAGGGTCAATGACCAGAAAGTTAGGTCCCTCATGAAAGCAGTCAACGGGACATACTTCAACACAATCGGTGTATTTGCACTTAATGCAATTTTCTGTAACAACAAAAGTCATGAGGTGGGCCTTATGTATTCAAGTTGATTTAGTCTAGTCTTTAATGAGTCATAGTCAAACTGATTTCAGATTATATATAACATCTTTAATAGTTTTTTTGATGCTTAATTATTGATTAGTTAGAGGTTCAGTTCTGCCTGTATGTCAATATATTATAGAGAAATGTTTTACAGGGACAGGCTGTGAATGAATAAATTAATATATCTAAAGGAGTTAATTTTTAATGGTTTTTATTCTGCAGAAGAAATTCAGCAATAAGTCGTTTTTATCGAGAATTTTGATATAGATCGACTATTATCAATAGGTGTTGAAGACAAACCAGTGAGACCTTAGCGATGAAAATAAGCCCTTATCTAAAAGTGTTGGCAGAAAAAGATGGTTCAGACCTCTACCTGTCAACTGGTGCTCTGCCAAGCGCTAAATTTAATGGGGTTATGACGCCTTTATCTAAAAAATCGGCACCCCCGGGCTGGGTGAAATCACTGGCAATGGAAATTATGAGCGAAGAGCAGCAGTCTGAGTTTGAACACAAGCCAGAAATGAATCTGGCGATTTCAGAGTCGGGTGTAGGGCGCTTTCGTGTAAATATTTTTAAGCAACGAAATGAAATATCAATGGTTATTCGGTATATCAATGCGGAAATTCCAAATTGTGCAGATTTAGGGCTGCCGGATATATTAAAAGACGTCATTATGGTCAAACGCGGCATTATTCTATTTGTCGGTGGCACGGGTTCTGGTAAGTCGACTTCTTTAGCCGCGCTTATCGATCACCGAAATACACACAGCAAAGGGCATATCATAACTATTGAAGATCCGATTGAGTATGTGCATTCTCATAAGGGCTGTATAGTAAATCAGCGTGAAGTTGGAGTAGATACGGATAGTTTTGAAGATGCTTTGAAAAACACTTTACGTCAGGCGCCAGATGTCATATTGATTGGTGAAGTAAGGGATCGAGAAACTATGGAGCATGCACTGGCTTTTGCAGAAACCGGGCATCTGGCTATTTCGACTTTGCACGCCAATAATGCTAATCAGGCGCTGGATAGAATAATTAACTTTTTTCCTGAAGAGCGTCATACGCAGTTACTACAGGATTTATCATTAAATATGAGAGCATTTGTTTCACAGCGACTTATTCCTACTGTAGATAAAAAACGTTGTGCAGCTATTGAAATTTTATTGAATTCACCTCGAGTAGAGGAGTTGATAAAAAAAGGTGAAGTTTCAGAAATTAAAGAGGTAATGGAGAAATCTGAGCGTATGGGTATGCGTACTTTTGATAGTGCGTTACTGGCGTTATATAAAAATGGAAAAATTTCAGTTGAAGAGGCTTTGAAAAATGCCGATTCAGAAAATAATTTACGTCTGAAAATTGAGCTAGGTGAAGACACAACGAGTGTTAGTGAAACTAAAGAAGAAGATGCTTTTGGTGGTCTATCATTAATGGAGAAGGAAGTTGCTCAAGAAGAAGAGGTTTATAATGAAAGCTCAAGTTTAAGTCTGGCTGTAGAAGAAGAGAAGCTACCTGACCTGGAAGCATAGACTGAAAACATAACCTTTTGCAAACCTGGAGAGGTGTTAACAGATGTCGTCACCTTTAATTTCATTAGAAGTACAGTGCCCTTATTGCGGCGAGCAAATAGATGTGATGGTTGACAACTGTGGTGAAAATCAGCAATACATTGAAGATTGTCAGGTATGTTGCAGGCCGATTAATTTTCATATAACGGTTAATGAATTTCAACAGGTACAGGTAAATGTTTATACAGATGATGAAGCTTAAAAAACAAATACGGTTTAGTTGTATAACGTTGATGTTTTTGTTTTTAGAAGTCGTATTTGCAAGTGATATGTCCGGCATTGAGATTTTGCAAAACCAGTGGGCTATGAAGTTTGTAAAAATTCCTGCGGGCAAGTTTAAAATGGGACTCAATGATTTTGAGTCTGCATTGATGGAGGTGCCCGAAGCAAAACCGGGGGCATTAAAAGATGAGCTGCCAGAGCACTCAGTAAAGTTAAGTCATGATTTTTATATAGGTCAAACAGAAGTCACTCAGCAGCAGTGGTTCAGGATAATGGAGAATAAACCGGGGCCTGAAAAATTCTGGAGTCATGCCGACTGGAAATTCCTGCCAGTAGTTTCCGTTAACTGGTTTATGGTAGAGCGATTTGTAGAAGAAATAAATAAGCTGGATACTCAGTTTCATTATCGTTTACCCAGCGAAGCGGAATGGGAGTATGTAGCAAAAGCAGGAAGCGAAGACTTAAGGCCTGTTGCAATTGAAGAGTTAGAAGATTATGCCTGGTTTATTAATAATTCAGGGGATGTACCACATGTTGTCGCGAGTAGAAAACCAAATGAATTTGGTGTTTACGATATGTTAGGAAATGTATGGGAGTGGGTTGACGACTGGTATGCACCTGATACTTATTCGAAAAATATTAGATCTAATCCTGACGGACCACGAAAAGGGTTTTCAAAAGTACGCAGGGGTGGTTCTTTTCACTGTCCTGTTCATCTAGTACGTCCTGGGTATCGGGCAGCTAACAAACCAGATGTTGCTTATGAAGTGACAGGTTTCAGGCTGATTGCAGAGGCAAAATAAAAACGAGCCCCTGTAAGCAACTCTGTATTCCAGGATTTGAGTTGTATGCGGTATTGTTGTTTTGAGATGCATACTTAATGTAATACTTTAGGAATGGTCTATAATCAGCTACACTAGTTAATAAAATAGAATAATAATATCGAGGATCTAGAGTGAAAATGAAACGAATTAATCCATTATTTAAATTTTTGGGCCTTGTTAGCGTGGTCGTTACATTAAATGCCTGTTCAAGTGATCCGGCTCCATGGACTAAAAGTGAGTCGCCCTGGGATCAGCGTCGAGGTACTGAGGCTGAAGCTGAAGCGCCAGCTGCGGATGCTTACAAGGCCGATTTGGAAATGCCAGCAGATACCGCGAGTGAGGTTGAATTAAGTTATGAGGCTGCTGCGGTTGAAAGTTTTACTCCAGAAGCAGTGGTAGAGTCTGAGCCTTTAGAGGCTGCTGTGGTTCTTGATGTAGAAGAGTCTGCAACAGAAGGTGGCTCAATAATGGATCAACCGGCCAACTATTACACAATGCAGTTAATGGCTTCGGTTGATATTGATCGTGTAATTCGTTTTGCGGAAGAAAATCAGATATCAACGCAATACGTGGTTGCCACTGAGCGAGACGGGGTTGTATGGCACGTGCTGTTACTTGATGTTTACCCTGATTATTCATCAGCTGTTGTTGCACGAGATGAAATTGCACCAAGATTAAAAAATGCTCCGTGGATTCGAAAAGTAGGTTCAGTGCAGAAAATAGCTCGTTAATTATTGAAGTATTAATAGATAACGGAAACAGAAAGCCCCTTTGTAAATACTCATAAAGGGGCTTTTTTGTGGACAATCGGCTGTGCTTATGGTGTTTTATGAATATAATTGTGAGCAATAAGTGTAGATTAAATAAGATTTTTTTTAATAAAACAGCAGTTTAATTAAGTTTTTGAAGTAATCCGCTTTTTTAACAGACATTTTTAGGCTAAACTATTGAATAATCGTATGTAAAATAACGTGATACAACGCTATTTTAAGACTATATTTTAATAAAAGGCGCTAAATTATAAAACTGCGACGCTTTTAGGCTTTTTTCTGGTTAGCAACAATAAAATGACTGAGGATAGGACATTGACTCTTTTAAGTAAAAATTTATTACCCATTACACTCGTGCTTGCAGGTAGCGTGGCATTAGCAGCCTGTTCGTCTAAACCATCACCCTGGAGTGAATCTTCTTCACCCTGGGAGGGCAGAGCAGAGCAGGGTGCCGAGCCAGAACCATTAGCAATTGATGAAATACAACCGGCCTATCAGCAGGATGAAACAATTGAACCAGTCGGTTTTATTGCTGCTGAAGAAAGTTCAATGATGGTTGAGTCAGATGCGGTCATGGACGAGCCGATGGCAGAACCAGTAATGATGGCGGAGCCAGCTGCTGTTGCGGTAAGTGGTAGTCTTGCAGAGCAACCAGCTAGCATGTTCGCAGTGCAGGTAGTGGCATCAAGTACAATGGATCAGTTAAGTTCTTTTGCAAGACAGAATAACCTTTCTCAGGAATGGGTTGCTGAAACATCGGTAGATGGAAAAGTCTGGTTTGTTTTAATGTCCGGTGTATACAGTACAAAAGCTGAAGCAGAACAGGCGTTAGACGGTTTACAGGGTCTTGGAACTCAGCCCTGGATTAGAACAGTTGGCTCAATTCAGGCGGTAATGTCGCGATAATATATTTTATTATTTTTTAGCCACTAAAAGCCTTGTAAATTCTGGGCATCGATTTAATCTGTCGATACGCCTGGTTTAATTAATAGTTGTAAGCCCCTTCCTATGGACAGGGGCTTTTTTATGTCGAATGATGTTCTTGTTAAGTAACAAATGTGCTTAAAGGTTGTCTATTGCTTTTTTGTTTATTGTTCTGTCTGGTTGATATGGTTGTCTTACTTAGGTAGTGATAATGGTGTCGTCATGAGAGTAGGCCGGGGAACAGCAACAAAGTATTTTTAAATTTTCATTTCCGGTGTTTTCAATATTGTGTTCAGTGCCCGGCATTATGCAAATTGTATCGCCAGTTGTTACCTGTGTCGTTTCTTTGTTTAGATTCATTTTTCCATCACCTTGAAGAATAAAATAGATTTCCTCACTCTTAAGGTGTTTGTGTAACAAGGTTTTTTCATTCGGTTTTACAATGGCTTCAGCCAGGCTTTGAGATTTATTGCCATGTGTGTCCGGATGCATAAGTTCGCGAATTTCAGAAGCATCTCGTGTTATATAAGCAGTTAGTTCATTGTAGTGGCTAATTTTTTTCATAGTTTGAAATGTCGTTTATGTAGTTTGCGAAGGTTTCAATGTCTGTAATAACTGGAAGGCAGGATGTGCCTTCACAAATATAAGCGCAAGCATTTCCCACGGGTAATTTATCTTTTAGTTCTTCGGGTGGTGTGGTGTTACTGTTAATGGCGACACAGGTTAGATGTGGAATGTACTGAAGGTTTGTGATTTGCTGCCATTGCAGTAAGTTTTTTTCTGTGCCGCGTAATACTATGATAAGCCCCGGTTTTAAATATAATTCCAGCGCATGTAACAGGCTGCAGTGTGTAAGGGCTTGTTCGTTAAAAGACGGGTATGCACAACGTATCGTTTTTTCAGCAGAGTTCAGGTATCTGGTTTCACCACTTAATAATCCAAGTTGCAGTAAAGCGTTAGCGGCAACCGCGTTACCATTAGGCATTGCATCATCTGAAAATGTTTTGCTTTTATAAAGTAGCTGTTCGTGATCATGACTGGTAAAGAAGAAACCGCCGTCTTTACTATCTTCGAAATAATCTAATAAACTATCAGCAATTTTTCTGGCCCAAATATAATGCTGGTTATTCCATTTGTTTTGTAAAAGTTCAAGTAATGCCTGTAACATATATGCGTAATCATCAAGGTAAGCGTTTAAATGTGCCTGACCATCTTTGTAACTTGCGAGCAAACGGTTATCACGCCATAAAGTTTTATGTATAAAATTTGCAGATTTAATAGCAGAAGCCGTATAGGTTTCATTGTTGAATCGCCTGCCAGCCTGTGACATGGCTCTAATCATTAAAGCATTCCATGCAGTTAATATTTTATCGTCTCTAGCCGGCTGCTTGCGACTGTTTCTGTGGAGGAGTAATTTTTTACTGGCAGACGTTAATGATAACTCAAGTTCACTAAGCGGGATGTTTAGCTGAGTGGCAAGTGATTCATTGTTTATGCTGCTATGTAAATGCCAGTGGCCTTCAAAATTTGCAGCTTGTGATATATTATATTTCAGATTGAAAATCTTATATTCTTTTTCGTTTAAAAGTTCTTCTATTTTATTGCGTTGCCATACATATGTTTGTCCTTCTACATTATTGGTGTCTGCATCCAGTGCTGAGCAATAACCACCTTCACTGGTTTGTATTTCGCGTATTACCCAGTTAGCTGTTGCTTCGGCTGTGTTTTTGTAGAGAGGGGTTCGAGTGACAAGATATGTCTGTGTAAATATGTTTAGAAGTTGTGCGTTGTCATAAAGCATTTTTTCAAAATGTGGGATCATCCAGAATTCATCAGTTGAATAACGGAAAAAGCCGCCGCCGATTTGATCCTGAAAACCGCCCAGTGCCATTTTATCTAAAGTGAAAGTGGTGATTTGTAGCGCTTTTTTATCAGTTTTGTTCTGTGATTTTAGAAAAAGGTAGTGGCGTAAGCTGCGCTCTAACATATCAGGGTGAGGGAATTTTGGTGCACCACTAAAGCCACCCGTATTTTTATCAAATGCGCTTTCGAGTTGCCTGCGTGCCAGATCTAACGGCAAGCTATTAAGTTCGTTTATGGCGGGATTGTGGGATGAAATGTCTTTTAAGATGTTTTCAATTGAAACTTCCTGTTGTTGTATCTCTGATTGTTTGTTTGCGTATGCGTCCGTAACCATATGTATGATCTGCTTAAAAGACGGCATGTTATATCGAGGTTTATCAGGAAAATAAGTACCAGCGAAAAAGGGCATCTGGTTTTCTGGAGACAGAAATACAGTTAATGGCCAGCCACCTGAGCGCGATGTCAAAAGCGAGTGTGTTGTTTGATATATTTTATCCAGGTCGGGTCTTTCTTCGCGATCAACCTTAATGTTTATAAAGTGTTTATTCATTAATGCGGCAGTTTCGGTATCTTCAAATGATTCGTGTGCCATGACGTGGCACCAGTGACATGCTGAATAACCAATTGAAAGCAATATGGGTTTTTTTTGCTGTTTTGCTAATGCCAGTGATTCTTCGTTCCAGGGAAACCAGTTAACCGGGTTGCCAGCATGTTGCAATAAGTAAGGGCTGGTTTCGTTATTAAGTTTATTATCTGGGTTAATCATCTGGGTTCATATTCTTTATAACGTTAGAGAGTTAGTGTTTGCCGGTTAAGATATGACTATACTGTGAAAGCTTATAATAAAGACACGAATTTTATAGTGATATGAGAAATAAAATACAATACTGGCGAGGAAAACTGTTCTCGGTTTTTGATGATGACATTAGTTTTTTTGCAGCAAGCCTAAGTTTTTATAGTGTGCTTTCAATAATACCGATGATCTGGGTGTTATTTTTTATATTGCATCAGTTGGGTGTGTTTGAGCAATATTATATTCTGGTTAAGGACTTTCTGGTAGAGAGTCTTATTCCTTCGCATGCGGAAATCATTACCCGTTACCTTGAGGGTTTTTTAAGTAATGCAGGAAAAATGGGCAGCATGGGGCTGGTGTATATCTTTATCGCTTCAATTTTATTCTATAGAAACTATCAGTATGTGGTAAATAAGATATTTCTGGTGCCCAACCACAGATTTATGCACAGTATGGCGACTTATCTTGTTTTGGCCTTTCTAATGCCTGCAACGCTAGGCATTTCATTTTATCTATCTGATTATATACAGCAGGTAACAGGGGAGGGTGATTTTGTAATAGGCGAATTCACGCTGTTATCTTATTTAATGATCTGGATGTTGTTTTTTGTGTTGTTTAAAGTCTCGCCTAATATGCTGATTGATATACGTATTGCACTCAAAGTGTCGTTTGTTGCGTCATTGATATGGCATATTGCGAAATGGGCATTTGTAAAATATACGGTGATGAATCAGACATACAGTTCATTGTATGGCTCATTTAGTGCGTTATTATTTTTATTGGTATGGATCTATTTGTCCTGGTTGTTACTTTTACACGGTTTAAAAGCATGTTATCTGATGCATTGCCGCAAGCGTAAATATTGTTAAAAGCCCTTCCTGTCACTATTTTTATAGCGTATCTAAGTTATTGAAATTAAGGCTGAAAAACTTTTATTAGAAAAGTATAAATAAATGTTGACGACGACAAACAAAGCTGTAGAATGCGCCACCTCGTTAAGGCAAACGAGTCAACCCAGGAGGTTGATCGGCGAAGGAACGTTGTAAGAAAAAGT
>JAPHRB010000112.1 GCA_026197015.1 Gammaproteobacteria bacterium
ATCGGTATCATTGTTCTACTTGCATGGTATTTTACTTCAAATGTAGCAATATCAACTGAAGAAGGTAAGCAGACAATGACCCAGTTCTATTCTAACTGGGACTTTGTTATGGATAGCAGCGAGGGTAAACCAAAGAATGGCTCTACCAACTTGCAGCCCCAGTCATTTACATTTATTAGCCCGATTGGCCAGATGTTTGGTTATGCCGGTTCTGGTTTTGCCAGTGCCTTCATGACATTTGGTGTAGTATCGGTACTCGGCGTTATTCTTGGTTCATTACTTTTATCATTGGTGACACGTAGCTTCCGTATTGAATGGTTTAACTCGTTCAAGGACTTCTACATGCATATGATTGGTGCTGTTCTGATGGGCTTTGGTGGCGTTTTGGGGCTCGGTTGTACCATTGGCCAGGCCATTACAGGTGTATCTACACTGGCGCTGGGCTCATTTCTTGTTTTCATCAGTATCGTGTTCGGTAGTGCATTAACCATGAAAATTCAGTACTACCAAATGGTCTATGAAGAAGAAGCAACCTTTATAAATGCACTTTTAAGCTCTTTAGTCGATATGAAACTTCTACCGGCGGGCATGCGTAAATTAGACGCAATTTAAGTAAAAAATAATGGATTTATCGGCTTCTTGGGCTTGTTATTCCCAGTAAGTTCGGTAAAATCCCGGCCTCCAAACAAGGGCCGTTAGCTCAGTTGGTAGAGCAGTGGACTTTTAATCCATTGGTCCCGCGTTCGAGTCGCGGACGGCCCACCATATAAAACAAAGACTTAGCTATTTATTAGCTAGGTCTTTGTCGTTTATAAAGGCGTGTCTTTACGTCTTTTGTTACAAACTTGAGGCAGGTTTCATTCATCTCTAATAAGAGCAGGTTGATGTCTGGCTTTGAGGCACTCTACAAGAGTCACCGTATAAAATTTAAGTAAAGATTAATTAGGAAAATCAAATGATAAAAGTCGTTTTAGCTAATGTGATGGCATTATGTGTTTATTTGTTCGTATTAACTAATTTATGGGATGTTATGCCCTCTGATATTGGGCTATTGGCTCGCTTACTTGGTTTTGGCTTAATACTGCTATCACCATTCATAACATACAAATTATATAGAAGAAATTTAGTGTATTAAAATTAGTATTATAGCTATGCAAGTCTGATCAATAAACAGACAAAAAAAAGCCCGACTCAAAAGAGTCGGGCTTTTTTATTTGATGCGTAAACTAAAGTTACTTACGTACACCAGGGCCGTTCATAGTCAGGCCATTGCTCATATAAGTATGGAAATACTCAAGTGCGCGGTATTCTGCGCTTTGAGCCTTAAATGGCTTAGCACGTACCTGCTTGTTACAACCGCCATAACGACGGTGTAATGTACCCATGCCATCACCTGAAGAGTTCGCCAGTGACCATTTGTTACGGTAAACAGGGAAGTGTGATGTCTGACCTAAAGCAGGGCTAAGGATATCAGCACGAACTTTACCGCCAGCATTATAGTAGTGACAATCAGCACATGACATATTTAACTGGCCACGTTTCGCATAAAAATGCTTCTTGCCGCGTTCATATATTGCCATCGATGCAGGAGAATCGACAATTTTTACATTGCCTTTTTGGCCACGTGACTGGTAAGCAAGGTAAGCAGTTAAATGAGCCATTTTACCTGTCTTATATTTCAGTGGTTTCTCACCATTCTTTTTACGGCAATCGTTAATAGCTAATTCAAGGGTTACAACTTCGCCACTTTTCTCACTGAAATACGGGAAGTTTTGTTTGATACCTTTTTCAGCTTGAGGGAAACAGCTAGAGTAGGTTTTGCCATTCTTGAATGCTGTATTGAAAAGTTCTCTACCCTTGTCAACATAGATTTCATAAGGAGGGAAATCTTCAAAAGCTTCCCATTGATCACGTGATGCTTTATCTACTGCATAAACACCATTTGTGAAGTCCTGTAATGGGACTGATGGAAATTTTTTAGTAAAGTGTTCTCTGAAATCTTTCAGATCCTGATCCGGGTTTGCAGCTATACCAGCAAGTGGGGCAATTAGCATGCAAAGCGCAGATACAATAACTGCAACTTTTTTCATAATTTTTACCTTTTGTGTGTTCCGAGGTTTGATTCAAAACTTTTAATAGTTACAAAGCCTACTTAATTTTGGCTTCTACTGAATCGCTTTCACCTTTATTGTCCACCCAGCTCATTTTCAATGTATCGCCTTTTTTAGCGCCATTGAATTTAAATGACAGGTATGGGTTTTTAGAGATAGCAGTACCCCAGTCAGCATTCAATACATCGTTGCCATTATGGCTGCATGTAACTTCCTGAATGAAGTGAGCAGGTATCATTTTGCCGGTTTTTTTGTTTTTACGTTGGCCGGTTTCCATAGCGTGACTAATCAGTGCTTTAACAACTGTTGTCTCACCTTTAACCTTAGCGCGTACTTTTATTGATTTAGCCATTATTTTAATTCCTCTAAGATATTTACCTAATTAGGGATATTCCCTGATCAGGTGTTAGCCGCCGCAGCCGCCTATAGTAACTTTAACTTCTTTTTTAGCGCTATATAGTTTGCCGTTAGCTTTAACAACAACTACCAGGTCAGATGTCGTACTCATTTTTACACGAGTTGAAACAAAACCTTCTGCGCCTTTGCCCATTTTGAATGTGGCAGTTAAAGGTGTAGGGTTCTTAGAAATAAGCAGGCTAATTGATTCTGTGCCAGCAATTTTGCTAGTTACTGTAATAGGTACTACAGCACCATTTTCTGCGATTTCAGGCGCTTTTAAAGCGATATCTGAACTCTCAGTTGTCGCGCTGCTACCGAATGCGCCATTAATAGCGGCATCAACGTCAGTTGCAGCAAATGCTGCTTTAGGCCATGCAGCCAGAACTGCGCGAGGTGTGATAAGACCTGCACTTACAGCAACGCCAAATGCGCCTGCTGCGGCAGAGCTCTTAATAAAAGATCTACGTTTAGTGTTCATATTTTTACCTTAAATATTTTTTATAACGAGTATACAAACTCAACAACTTTGTCTATTTCAGCATCACTTAATATTTCGTGACTGCCAAATGGAGGCATCATAGTGTTGGGATTAGCAGTACGGGAATCATATATCTGTGCCCGAAGTTTACTCTTGTCAGGGAACCTGTCTTTCATTGTTACCCCTTCCATAGATAATGCGGGACCAATGTTACCGGCTAGTTTGCCACCTTTAATAACGTGGCATGACAGGCAGTTACCTTTCTTTCTATTGAAAGCAATTTTCTTGCCCTCATCAATTGCCGAAGCGTCCTCTGCAATAGAGATGCTCGGCAATGAGAAAGCTAGTGTACCCAGCAATGCAGCAACAGATGTTGCTGTAGAAATGGTTTTAGCGGTGTACCGCATAATTCACTCCTCAGTGTTTTTGATTACGTGGAAAAAAGACTCAGTTTATAGATAGCAGTCAGTTTATATTTATTCCATTATTTTCTGAAGATTATTAATTAAAAGCCTGGTTTCTTTATTTACGGCCGGGTTTCTGATTAATATCTTTATGCTAACTTATAATTATTATGTATTAAACTGAAGTTGTTAGCATACTGAAAACACGGTCGATAGCAAGAAAAATGTATGCCTATCAATATGTTATATATGTCTAATATTAGAAATAACTAATATTGTCCTTTATTTTCTTTTTGTTGCTTTTGAATTTGTAAATGTAACTCCTGCTTTCTTGATTCAAGTCTTTGAATAGTAAGCTTATTTAATTCTGGTTGACGCAGGGCATTATTAATTTGCTGAATAGCCAGGTTAGTATAACCTTCAAGTTCATACTCATAACTCGTTGCTTCAAGTGCCAGTGATGTTTGTCCTTTTGAAAAATAAGCTTTTGCCAGAGTGTTATAAACAATGGGTTGCTTTTTAGTTCGTAGTTGCAGATTAAGTAATAAGATGGCCTGCTCACTTTGCTTTGCCCTGATAAGGCTTTCTGCGTAACGAATAGATACCGGCAGGTAATTTGGAAATAAAGTATTCAGTTTCTTTAATGTATTTAATGCCGAGCTGTCTTTTTCAGCTGCCTGATATGCATCAGCAAGCGCTAATTCAATCCAGGGATGAGAGTTGCTCTGGCTTATTTCTGTTAGAAGACTAATCGCTTTATCAGCCTGCTTATTCTTTATATATGCGATACCCAGAGTATATTGTGATACGAGGTTTACTTTATCTGCACTAGATTGCTCAATCTGCTTTATCAGTTGTTGCGTGGAGTTACTCATTTCCACAAGTATGCGAGCACGCATTAATTGAAAGTCGAGGCTATCTTCAGGTAAATGTCTATCTTTAGCGGTAATACGGTTTCGTGCTTCAGCTATTCGAGTAGTGCTTAGTGGATGGGTGCGCAAATATTCCATCTTGGCGATAATGTTATCTGTTTCAGATTTTTGTAAAAGTGTGTCAAAAAAACCAGCCATGCCTTCCGGGTTTATGCCAGCATCTGTAAGCACAGCTATGCCAATGCGATCCGCTTCATGTTCATTGGCGCGTGTAAAATTGATCTGTGATTGCATAAGCGCAGCAGATCCACCATAAATTATGGCGGCCCCCGCCTCAGGATTTTGAGAAGCAACCAGAATGCCAGCAAGAATAGTTGCAAACATGGTGGCAGGGTTAACATTGGATTCAGTCATTGCCCGGGCGAGGTGTCTTTGAGTGACATGAGATATTTCATGTGCCATTACGCCAGCTAGTTCACTTTCGTTTTTTGCAGAAATAATTAAGCCTGTATGAAAACCTATATTTGCATCAGGGCCAGCAAAAGCATTTATATTTGCAACTTTTATTACAAAAACACGAATTTTTTTATCAGGTTGACTGCTATGAGAAATTAATTTTTGCCCGAGGTTGCTTATATAGTCATTAACTTCCAGGTCGGTAACAAAAGGTACGCTGGCTTTTATTGTGCGATAAAACTGGTCACCCATTAAGTGTTCACGATAAGGCGTGAGTTCCTGTTGGGTCGGGTCGCCCAGTACGGGTAATTCTGCCTTGCTGTATGGAGAAACATTTAACAGTAAAATTGAAATAACGGTGCGTAAATAAGTTTTTGGGTGCATTTAAGTATTATACAAACAAAGTGTACTTATATGACCACAGGTTTTAAATAAAGTGCGATATTGTTCAGAATTATATAAACAGCGGTCTTGTATGAGCTTATGTTTTGCTGGCGTGATGATGTTTATAGTTTTACTAAAATTAAGCAAAAAAAAAGCACCCATCAGGGTGCTTTTTCTTAATCTCAATTAGTCTAATATTAGATAAATAGTGATTGTGTAGCGTCTGAAGCTTCTTCAAAGTAAGTTGCAGCACCTACGTATTCAACACCATCGATAAATACATCAGTGTTGTAACCGAATAGTTCAACAGTCATCTGGCAAGCAAGGAATTTAACTTCTGCTTCCTGACAAAGTTCACGTAACTCAGCAATAGATGCAACACCGCAATTAGAGATAGTCTTTTTCATTAATGTAGTTGCAATGCTGTCCATAAAAGGAATGTTCCACATTACATTAGGAATCTTAGGGCCAAAATCGATCTTTCTTAACCATTGAGGACCCATAGGCATTTTCATTGGCATAGAAGGGTTACCCGTTGGGGTTACTTTTAGTGTGCTTGTGTCTTTTAAAAGCAGGTTAAGTCCGTAGAATGTATAAAATACAGAAACTGTCATACCAAGTGCAGCTGCAGTACTGGCTAGAATGAAGGGAGGGTACGCCCAGTCTAGTGTGCCTTTGGTTGCGATAATGGTTAGCTTTGGGTCGCTCATGTGAAATCTCTCCTCAATTAAAGATCCTGGTTAATGGCTCATGGCTGGGTATTCGCTGATGCTAATTGACGCCAGATTATTGCCGAAAAACCATACATATAAAAAAATTAGTCGGTCGTATTAGTTTTCATAGTCTAACCTTACAATTGAATGTCAATAAAAGGCAAGTATTACGATAATATTTTTTTAGTCAAGCAGATAAAAGGTTGATGATAAAAAAACAGATTATCTGGATATAATGCCATAACATTTTGATAAATAAAGTTATTTGTATCTTGCAGGGTAATTGTATAATAGCCTGATAGCGTATATTAGCATTTGCTTATTTTTAAGGGGCGTTTTAAGTCTTGCCTAAAGGATTAAATTAATGAGAGAATACTTTAGTTATATTAATATATTATAATATTAGGTTTACGTATTATGTTTGGTGTTAAAGAGTTAGATGTTAATACGCTTCAGTCGTATTTCGACGAAGGTAAAAAAATTCGTTTACTGGATGTGCGGGGCTTAGGTGAAATGGCACAAGGCATGATCCCAAATGCTGAAAAGTTACCATTACATACATTACCTGCTCGCCTGAATGAAATAGGCACAGATGAAATCACGGTTCTTTATTGTCGAAGCGGCGCACGTTCTGCACAGGGTGTTGGTTATATGGCGCAGCAAGGTTTCGATAATGTATATAACTTGCGTGGTGGAATTATTGCCTGGGCACGAAATGGTATGCCGTTGATGTCATAAATATTATATTATTATTTTTTAATTTTTAAGAAGGCGCTCTGGGAGCGCCTTTTTTATTGTCTGGTTTTTTTGTTTACGGATCATCTCCATCGGGGAAAGGTCGCGCTTTCTGCGCCCTGTCCCCTGTTGTGATGCCATCAAGAGTTTTACGGAGTCGACTCACTACATATCCAGCTCCTGGTGGTATGGATTAAGGGGGCAGGGTGCCAAAAAGCGTCAACCTTTCCCCGATGGAGACGTTCCAATGACAGCAGAATACATTGATTTAATTTGTCGATGTTAATTTCAGATATCAGGTGATTTTGATATCAAATTAGTTCTGCTGATTAATTTTTAAAATAAAAATAAAAATAAAATTTTAATCATTTTTATATTAAACATTTAACACGCAATTGAGGTGAAATTAGAGCAGTAAAAGTATTTTTAATAATCAATATATTATTATATTAATATATTGTAATTTAATAACTTAACTAAAGAATATTCATCATTTATTGATTAATTACAATTTTTCTACTAAAACACTTTAAAAGAACTACATTTCTCTTTTATTTTATTGACTTTAAACAGGTGTTTTGAGATCGTTCCGCACCAGCAAGGGCTCGCTTTTAAGTTGTCAGGATACAGCATCAAAAAAATAAATTTAGCGCAGTAAAGCGCACAACTCTCAATTTGAGGATTACAATTATGTCACGTGGTATTAAGAAGTCCTTAATCGCCCTTTCAGTTTCAGGCGTTTTATTTGCCCCATCAGCATTTGCTACAAATGGTTATTTTTCACATGGTTACAGTACAGCAGAAAAAGGTTTGGCTGGTGCAGGTGTTGCACACTCTTCTGATTCATTAGCGTCAGCAACTAACCCCGCAGGTTTAGTAAAAGTAGGTAGCCGCATGGATGTAGGTGCGGCACTCTTTAACCCAAATCGTCAATATACAATCGAAGGTGCTCCGAACCCTTCACCAGCATTTGGTTTGTCTCCAGGAACTTACGAAAGCGACCACTCTTTATTTCTAATACCACATATTGGTTATAACTCAATGATAGATGACTCCAGTGCATGGGGAATTGCCGCTTATGGTAGTGGTGGTATGAATTCAAGTTATAGCGGTGCCGATGTGCCGCCGGCAGGAACGTTTTATGGTGGTACAGCAGGTGTAAATCTGTCTCAGTTATTCATTAATTTATCTTACTCAAAGCAGCTCAATGACAAACACTCTGTTGGTGCAAGTGCTATTTTTGCTTACCAGATGTTTAAAGCTGATGGTTTAGGTGCTTTTGGAGCTCAGGGTTATTCAAATGATGCTACCAAGCTGACAAATAATGGCGATGACACATCTATGGGTTTTGGTGTAAAGCTGGGTTGGCAGGGTGAAATTACTCAAGCCGTTACTTTAGGTGTGTCTTATCAATCTGAAATGGCAATGAGTGAATTTGATGATTACGCGGGTTTGTTTGCAGAGCAGGGTGATTTTGACATTCCTGCATCAGCAACACTTGGCCTGGCCTGGAAAACCAGCAAGTCATCTACTTTAGTTTTTGACATCCAGCAAATTTATTATAGTGATGTTGCGTCATTAGGTAATGGTATTGAAAATTTATTTGCATGTGCGGCTGCGGGTAGTGCGCCTCAGCCGACATGTTTAGGTGGTTCGAACGGTGCTGGTTTTGGCTGGGACGACATGACTGTATTCAAGCTGGGTTATGAATGGGGTAATGATATTACCTGGCGTGTAGGTGTTAGTACGACTGATCAGCCAATTCCTGGCGAAGGCACTACTGCAACTACTCCTCGACCTAATGGTAGTCAGACGCTTTTCAATATATTGGCACCAGGTGTGGTTGAAACTCATATCACGGCGGGTATGACGATGCCTTTAGGTTCAAATTCAGAAATTTCATTTGCGGCTATGTATGCACCTAGTACTTCTGTAAAAGGTAGTACGCAATTTGATCAACAGACAGCTGAGTTAGAGATGGATCAGTTTGAGATTCAAGGTAGTTACACAATGAAGTTCTAAAATAGCTTATAAAATATTTATATGCTTAAAAGCCGCGCTGTAATGCGCGGCTTTTTTTATGTTAAAAATCATTAAACGTAAAACATGATTAAAGATTAGAAAATAACCAATTACTTAAATACAATTGAGATTAATTTTTCCGTTGACAAGTACTAGGCTGGCCGTTTATTTTGATGACACGTTGTTAATGCGTGATCCTACATAAAACACACCTTATCGACAT
>JAPHRB010000069.1 GCA_026197015.1 Gammaproteobacteria bacterium
CACTCTCCTCTATTGATAATGCAGCCATTAGCTTTTTAATAATAGACATTAACAATTTCAAATCTATTAATGACGCATTAGGTCATGACAAGGGTGATCAGATACTAATTGAATTTTGCAATCGAATTAGAAAAAACCTTAAAGCAGACGAGACACTAGGTCGTTTAGGTAGTGACGAGTTTATATTGTTATTACCGAAAATATCTGAAGAAGAAATAATATCAAGAGCCAATAATATTTTAGATGAAACAAAAACCGCTTACATTATCAACAAAAAAGAATTTAATATAGATGCGTGTATTGGTATAAGCAATTACCCGGAACATGGCGAAGACCGAGAAACACTGTTACGACATGCTGACATTGCATTAAATATAGCTAAAGAACGACACTCAAAATTTCATATCTATAATGACAAGCAAGATGAAACAGATGAAAGCCAGTTAAACATGGCTATTGATTTAAACCACGCTTTTGAAAAACAACAGTTCAAATTATACTATCAACCAAAAATAGATATCAAAACAAATACAATAATATCTACCGAAGCACTGGGTAGGTGGACTCACCTTGAAAGAGGCGTAATTTCGCCCGTAATATTTATAGAAGCTCTTGAACAGTACAATTTAATCGACAAATATACATACGAAGCAATTGATACTGCCGTTAAAAACATTCATAAATGGAGTAAAGAGGGTCACAATTTAAAAATTGCCATTAACATCTCTAGCCAGACCTTAATGAACCCTGACTTTATTAATCATGTTCAATCAAGAGTGACTGATTTTTCAATCAGCAAAAGACTTATATTTGAAATAACAGAAAGCCTTTTTCTTTCAGATCAAGATTATATTTTTGATACGCTCACTCGACTGCGCTCTATTGGCATTGAATTATCAATTGACGATTTTGGCACCGGTTATTCCTCTTTAAGCCGACTAAAAAAATTACCTGTAAATGAGCTAAAAATCGATCAATCTTTTATTAGAGATATGATGGACAACTTTGATGATCAGATAATTGTGAAATCAATAATAGATTTAGCCCATAATCTCGGTTTGTCTGTAGTCGCCGAAGGCGTCGAAACAAAAGAAATACTAGACCACCTTAATCGCTTAGGCTGCGATATAGCACAGGGTTATTTAATTGCTAAACCTATGCCGGCTAAAGAATTTGAAGATTTTTTGAAAACATATAAATAAAAACTGTTATCAAGCAAAAAGAGGTTTTAATTTAGCTATATTCCCTGCTGACATTAACAACATTCTGTAACTGTTTAATTTTATCCATAACCCTGCCCAGCTGATTTAAATCACTAATTTCTGCGGTTATCGTCATATCTGCTGTTTGCTCATCTTTATTAGATAACGTATTTACGCCAACCACATCAACTTTCTCATCCGTTAAAACTTTACTAACATCACTTAATAAGCCCTGACGATCAAAAGCTTCAACGTGTATAGATACTTTATAAGTTTTACCAATATCTTCACCCCAGTCAGCCTCAATTAACCGATCACGTTTACTCTCCTCAAGGTTTATAATATTTACACAATCTTTACGGTGTACGGCTACCCCCTGACCACGAGTAATAAAACCAATAATTTCATCACCGGGAACCGGTTTACAACAATTTGATATAGTGGTTAATAAATTAGCAACTCCATGAATACGAACCGCATCACCGCTAATGGCTTTTTTAGTTGTTTTGGGCTGTTTTGCAACTAATGGTATGCTTTCTTCTTTATCTAAAAACACATCATGCAATGCATTGGCCAATTGCCCTGATGTTATATCACCACGACCAATAGCGGCAAAAAAATCATCTGCAGATGATTGATGGTAATGTTCTAATACTTTTTGCAATGAAACTTTAACTAAACCCAGACGGTTTAATTCGCGTTCATAACAAACTTTACCATCGAGTTTATTAAGTTCGTAATCCTGGTGTTTAAACCAGGTTTTTACCTTTGCTCTGCCTCGTTTAGTCTTTATATACCCAAGATTTGTATTCATCCAGTCACGACTAGGCGCAGCTATATTACTGGTTAAAATTTCAACCTGTTCGCCACTTTTCAACTCATAGGTTAACTGAACAATACGCCCGTTAACTTTCGCGCCGCGACAACGATGCCCGACTTCCGTATGTACAATGTAGGCAAAATCAAGGGGCGTAGCACCTTGAGGCAAATCCAGTACCTCACCTTTCGGTGTTAATATAAAGACCCGATCAGGAAACAATTCTGTATGAAAACTATCAATTAATTCTTCATCTTTAGTTTCATTTGGATCAAGTAACTTTCTTAAAGATGCTATACCTTTTTCAAGGCTCGCATCACTGACACTACCCTCTTTATAACGCCAGTGGGCGGCAACACCGTATTCTGCAAATTCATGCATTTCACGGGTACGAATCTGAATCTCTAATGGCTTTCCGGCTGGACCGTATACCGCCGTATGTAATGAGCGATAACCATTTTCTTTAGGGTTGGCAATATAATCATCAAACTCATGACTTATATGTCGCCAGCGACCATGAATTAAACCTAAAACCGTATAACAATCAGCAACGGCTTCTACTGTAATTCTCACAGCTCGAACATCAAACAACTCAGAAAATTCTTTATGTTTGGCTGTCATTTTTTTCCAGATGCTGTAAATATGCTTAGGTCGTCCATAGATTTCAGCCTTAATACCATTAATATCGAGCATGGTACTAATTTCTTCTACTGCATCTTTTATATATTTTTCACGCTCATCTCTTCGTCCTTCTAATAACTTAGCAACACGTTTATACGCCAACGGTTCAATAAAACGAAATGAAAGATCTTCCATTTCCCATTTCAACTGACCCAATCCTAAACGATTAGCAAGTGGCGTGAATATATTCAGGGTTTCTTTGGCTATGATGAGTCGTTGTGGCGTATCTTTTCCCGCCATCATTCTTAAACGTTGAACACGGTATGCCAGTTTTATTAACATAACACGTACATCATCAATCATAGATAACAACATACGTCTGAGGCGTTCTATTTGTTCAGGGGAATTATCTTCAATATTCTCGATATGAAAATCATGCAACCAACGTACTTTTTCAACCAGGTGATGAATTTTTTCACCATAGTCAACCGTAAGACGTTCAATAAATTTTTTTTGATTTAAACGAAAATCACCAAGTAAGGTAACTAACAGTGTCGTTTTATCAACACTCAGTTCCGCCAGTATTAATGCCACTTCTAAACCATTTGGTAGATTCTCTTCTGCAGGTGGTAGATCCCAGACAAGTTTGCAGGCACGCGTCAACTGCTCACTACTGCCACAGTAAGCAGTTAATTTTTCTAGATACTCGTCAATAGTATATTGATGAGTGATATCAGGCCTGACTTTTGTAGTTTGCATGAATTCTTTACGTGGGATTATTCATCTGTGAATAGACTGTTTAATTATTGATTATTAAAAAACTTAATCACCATCGTACAGCTTTAAATTCTTCGTCTCACTTGAGCATGCCTTAATAAGAGACAAGGAAATAGAACTATTTATTGACAGTTTTCACAACGACCATAAATAATTAAACTGTGCTCGGTAATCGTAAAGTTATTTGCTTTTGCGATCTGGTTCTGGTGCTGCTCAATAACATCATCCATAAACTCAACAACTTTACCGCAGCTAATACAGACAAGGTGATCATGATGCTCGCCATGATTTAACTCAAATACCGCCTGACCGCCTTCAAAATGATGCCTTGTAACCAGACCGGCACCTTCGAACTGGGTTAATACGCGATAAACTGTCGCCAAACCAATTTCTTCATCCTGCTTAAGTAATGCTTTATAAATATCTTCCGCACTCTGGTGACGTAAATCTCCCGACTCCATTAACTCTAATATTTTCATTCGTGGCAGGGTTATTTTAAGCCCTGCTTTTTTTAAATCAGCGGTTTCCAAATCAAACTCCTGCTGTTTTTTGAGGGGGATTTAGTTTATGATTCTAGGCTTTCATTATACGCGAATCTACATACGTATCATTAATATATGCAAAAGAATCTCATTATTATTAGCATTATAGCTATTACGCTCTTTATGACGGCTTGTGAGCCTCATAGAATCGATATACAACAGGGAAATAAGGTTACACCTGAAAATTATGCCCGGCTAAAAACGGGCATGAACCGTAATCAGGTGCTCTTTGTGCTGGGCTCCCCCTTACTTAAGGACCCTTTTCACCAGCATCGCTGGGATTATATTTATTATTTAAAACCCGGTAATAACGAAATAAAGCAATCACGTTTAACGCTCTATTTTGAAGGTGATGAGTTAATCAGAATCGATGACAGTGCTTACAGACCTGAGGCCCACGGTGATAAAGCAAAGATTGAGGATCTGGATAGCAATGATTTGCCCCCCACTCTGGCTCAACCTCTTGAGTAACTAATGACTCAGGGCAAGGTTTAACCTTGCTCTGGGTTTATTAGCCTTAGTCTATTAAGGGTTTATTACTCCGGATTATTAACAACAGACAGAGTATGAACGTTATTTGTCTCCGCCGCCTTTCTTCATTTTTTTGCCATCGGCTTCCCGCTTACGCCGTACCTCTTTAGGGTCAGCAATAAGCGGGCGATAAATTTCAACCCGATCGCCCTCTTTTAGTTCAGCTGTTTTTTTACCCAGCTTACCAAAAATACCTACTTTATTAACATTAAGGTCAATTTCGGGGAATAATGTCAGAATGCCTGATTGCTCAATAGCCTGCTCCACTGTCGTGCCCTGATTAACCATAAGTTCTAATATCTGCTGCCTATCTTCACGTGCGAAAGCTACCTCGACTTTCATTTGTGCCACTTGCTCTTTTACTGCTTCAGATTCGCTCACCATACACCTCAACTGCTCTTTTACAGAATGCATCTACCATAGAGTTAGCAATCTGGTTAAATACGGAACCTACGGCTAATGCCACCAGTTTATTTTCAAATTCAAAGTCCAGATCTAGTGAAATTTTACTAGCTGTATTATCTTTTAAAGCATCAAATCGCCAATAACCCTGAAGATGCCTAAACGGCCCTTTAACCAGGCGCATTTCGATCATTTTATCTTTTTGTAACCGATTTAGGGTGGTAAATGACTTATTCAGTGCACCTCGAGCTATTTCTATGCTTGCCTGAACTTCATTTTCATTTCTGAAAATCACATCTGTTGATCGACACCAGGGTAAAAATTCGGCATAAGCCTCTATATCATCGACGAGTGAATACATTTCTTCGACTGAATATGAAACCAGTGCATTGCGGGATATTAATGTCACACTAAAACCTGTTTTATTTAATTACGCCAATTACATTTAAAAACACAACCATTACTGCTATAGGCGCAACAACTCGAACCAGCAGTAACCAGAGATTATACCCTTTTTCGTTACTATTGAGCTCTTTCTTGCTAGATTCTGACTTCATCAGCCAGCCTGCAAAAATCGCAATAAATAAGCCCCCCATTGGTAACATAATATTCGCGGTCAAGCCGTCAAGGGTATCGAAGAAAGTTTTATTTTCAAATAAGACTTCATCAAACAAACTAAGACTCCAGGTTTTATCTGCCCACAAATTAAATGATAAAACACTGCCAATTCCAACTAACCAGGTAGCAAAACCACACCAAACCGACGCTGCAACCCGACTAATACCTTTATTTTCAACTAACCAGGCTACCGCAGGTTCTATTAGTGAGATTGAAGAAGTCCAGGCCGCAAACACCAGTAGAACAAAGAACAATGTGCCTATTAATACACCAGCTTCCATTTGTCCGAATGCAATAGGCAGCGTTTGGAATATGAGACCAGGGCCGGCTCCCGGCTCAAGGTTATTTGCGAATGCAATAGGAAATATCACCATACCCGCCAATAACGCGACCAGAGTATCAGCAACCGCTATTATCATTGAGGACTTGGCAATTGAGGTTGCTTTAGGCAGATATGAGCCATAAACCATGATCGCCCCCATGCCTAGACTTAAAGTAAAAAAGGCATGCCCCATAGCCACTAGAACTGAACTTGCTGTCAGTTTGCTAAAGTCTGGAGTAAACAGAAAATCGAGACCCTCTAGAAAATGCCCCGTCGACATTGAATAAAATACCAGAATAATTAACAACACAAACAAAGTCGGCATCAGGTAACTAACGGCTCGTTCAATGCCATGCTTAACCCCTCTTGAGACAATAATCATGGTCGCCACCATAAATATGGTATGCCAGGCCAACAGGCTTTCCGGGTTAGAAACAAAATTAGTGAATATACTGCTCACACCATCTGCCGTAGCGCCTTCAAATACCCCCGAGGCGGTGCGAAATACGTAAGATAAGGCCCAACCCGCAATCACACTGTAATAAGACAGAATTAGAAAACCCGCAGTCACACCTAGCCAGCCCAATAAAACCCAGGAGGCAGGACGACCCTCTTCGGCTGCCAAAGCAGACATAGTATTGATGGGACTTTGTCGCCCACGGCGTCCTAGCATGACCTCGGCCATCATAATAGGAACACCAATAACCGCTATACATATCAGGTAAACAATAACAAATGCCCCTCCTCCATTTTCACCCGTGATATAGGGAAACTTCCATATATTACCTAAACCAACAGCCGAACCCGTTGCGGCGAGTATAAAAACCATACGATTCGACCATTGACCATGAATTGAGGCACGAACTTCTTCAGACATTGAGACTCCAACGGTAAGTTACTTTATGTATAATTATTATCTTATTGTATTTTATGGATTTTATGGTCACATTAATAAACTTATTAGCAATTAAACCTACAAACATAAACATTAAAAATGTAAGTTAAGAGGCCTAAGTTTAAACGACTATTTACTTTCGATAAACGTTTTCAAACCCTGCGCTGCATTTAACGTATAATCAGCAAACTTTAAAATCACTAGCATAACTATTACATATTTTAGAATGGCAAAGAAAAATAAAAAAACAAGCAAAAAACCAGGCAGCGCAATAGCTTTCAACAAAAAGGCACGTCACGATTACAGCATAGAAAAAACATTCGAAGCTGGTTTAGTGCTCGAAGGCTGGGAAGTTAAAAGTATACGTGAAGGCCGTGTTCAAATGACCGACACCTATGTCATGATAAAAGGCAATGAAATTTTCTGGCTAGGTGGCCAGATAACTGCCCTGCTCACCGCATCAAGCCATGTGCACCCGGAACCTACACGCCCAAGAAAACTATTAATGCACCGATATGAAATAGACAGGCTATTAGGTGCTGTTGATAGAAAAGGCTACACACTGGTGCCGTTAAAAATGTACTGGAGCAAAGGCAATGTAAAACTTGAAATAGGCCTGGCTAAAGGTAAACAGCTTCATGATAAACGAGCAGATGAGAAGGATCGCGACTGGAACCGTGACAAAGCACGTATTTTAAAAGGCTCACATCACTGATGTTATACACATACCTGACATGGCTTCTAACAAAAGTCAAAAATCATTTTAACTTTATATTACTTTATACACATTGTAGAGAAATAGAAAAATACTGATAAAAATCAATTAGATATATTATATATGTATTATTTTTTTTATACACTATACTCTAGCTATATTAATTTTTTAGAGCCATAATCTTTTAAGTATGTGTTATGCGGGTGTTAGTTTGAACAAATTAAATACAAAACAATGGCTTTCATTGTTTTTCTTAAACTTTATATTATTCCAGAGTACGCTTCTAAAAGCAGATATAAATTCATTCGGACACCGAATTTTTATTATGCAGGAAAAGCAGGCACAAAAAGGCAATACTCTCGCAGAGTTCAAATTAGGTACTTTCTATGAATTTGGTATCTCAGTGAAGCCGGACACTGAAAAAGCCAAAATATGGTATGAAAAAGCGGCTAAAAAGAAGTACAACCCTGCAACTGATCGACTGCTTTATCTCAATATTAAACAAAATGGTTATAAAAAATCTTTACATGCTAACTGGCTTTCTAACATATCCAGAAAGGCAAAAAATGGTAGAGCCAACGCTCTAATTGTATTTGGCCAAATGCATCACCACGGACTTGGCGTTGAAAAAGACCTGAATAAAGCGATCGAATTATTAAGTAAAGCTAGTTCTCTTAGCCACACAGAAGTGGATAGAGAAATTGGCGAAATCAGGCAAAAAATAGCCTCAAAAAATAAACCTGTTGAAAAGCCTGTAGAAAAGCCTGTAGAAAAGAAGCAGCCGGAAGTAGCAAAAAAAATCGTTAAGAAAAAAACTAAAACCGTTAAAGCAGCTCCTAAAAAAGCACGCATTAAGAAATCAGCGAAAAATAAACAGAAAGAAGCCGCTTTAAAGCGCCAGAAGTATGAAGAAACCATGCGTAAACTACGCCAGGAAGCATTAATACTTCAGCAACAGCAGGAGTGGACAGAAGCAAACGAAGAGTAACGCAAGAAACTGTATTACCTGAGTTACTCATAATTTAAATCATCAAATTATTTTGATGATTTAAACAGGCATTTTTCTGATCATCCTACAGCCCTGCTATGCCAAAGCACCATCCCCGTAATAACCGTCAATAACAATATAGACATCTCAATTTATTGTAAGTTACTATAGTCGTGGGTTTCACACTCTATAGGCCTCATATAAGTTAATAATAATCTGCAGGTAAAACAGGCATATACAATAAGAGAATCTTGTCAGAGTTATGTTATACCAATAAAAAGAGCCCTTAAGGTGTGACAGCAATATAAACCAAACGATAAACACCGCAAATTGCCAATTATGTTTTGAAAATTGAACTTTTATAAAACACTACTATCTAGTTTTTAACTGTTTTAATCATTAAATCTTATTACAGAGCCAATATGAAACAACTATTAATAATTGCTGCACTTTTAATATTATATTCACATAACCTGATCGCTAATAACAGTACTAAGCCTATCCAGTACTCATCTGTAGAAAATGCCTTGAACGCATTAAAAAACAAAAGTTCTGCTAATACCAGCTATCAGGCAGGCTGGACTATTATTTCTTTAGTTGAAAATGGCAATCATGTTATCTGGTTTTTCTCTCCAAAAAAACACACTGCCTATCCTGCTGTAATCAAGAAATCTATCGTTGCAAAAGATAATGGCATTGAAACAAAAATAGTTACACTATGTGAGGCGCCTAAACCAGAATGTGACAAATTAAGCGAACAGTTTAAGAAGATAAATAGCGAGTATAAATAATTATATTGATAACTTCACACTACCGGGTCAAAAACGCATAAAAAACCAGACTTAAAATACTTAAGGGAATATTACAAATGAGCCAGCAATTTCCAGCTTTATCAGATCAACTAATAAGTTTTATAGAAAAACAGAAAATCTTCTTTGTCGGTACGGCAACAGCTGATAGCCGAGTAAATATATCCCCTAAAGGCATGGACTCATTACGAGTAACCAGTAATAACAAAGTTGTATGGTTAAATCTAACCGGTAGTGGTAATGAAACATCTGCACATGTACAAATAATGCCTCGCATGACCATTATGTTTACCGCCTTTGAAGGTAAACCACTGATTCTTAGATTATATGGCAATGCAAAAGTCATTCATAAAAATGATTCGCAATGGGATGTTTTATATTCACTGTTTAAACCCACAATGGGAGCCCGACAGATATTTGAGTTAGATATAGATCTGGTACAAACATCATGTGGAATGTCTGTACCGTTATTAGATTACGTGGAAGATAGAAAACTACTAAGCAAATGGGCAGAAGCAAAAGGTGCAGATGCTATCAAAGAATACTGGTTAGACAAAAACAAACAAAGCATAGATGGTATTGCCACTAATATTGAGGTTAAAAATCACTAAATTAACTAACTTGAATAGTAATGGTACCGGTAGAACTATTTTTTAATTCTGCCGGTGTCATTTTCTCAGCGAGGTCTATAGCTCATATTTAGTCTGGACATTTATGAAATTATTTTACTAATACGTTGCACTCAGCAAGTTATCAGGTATATTTCCCTTTAAAAACCAGAACCTGTCAATATCAGTTATATATGAACTTAGACATAATTAAACAAAGAGCAACAGCTTTTGACTACCTTTTTGATGCGGTGGTCGTTACTGACCTACGGGGAATAATTATTGACTGGAACAAAGGTTCTGAAAAATTGTATGGTTATGCCAAAAAAGAGGCTATTGGTCAACCTGTCAACATGTTACATGCTGCCGAAGATACAGAAAGCATCACCTCAGAAGTTATAAGTGCCATACAAAAATCAGGACAATGGTCTGGTGAAGTAAGAATGTTACATAAAGAGGGTCACATTGGCTGGATCGAATCAATGTGTGTACCCATTTTTGATGAAAATAAAGTAATGACTGGTGCGTTAGGCATAAATCGAGATATCACTGAACGCAAAAATGAAATTGAACGCCTTAAACATTTAGCACATTATGACTCCCTCACAAAAATTCCAAACCGCTCTTTATTATTTGATCGTGTTGAGCACTTAATAGCTAGATCGAAAAGAGACAAGCTAACTTTTGCTCTATTTTATATCGATTTAGATAATTTTAAAAATTTTAATGATACTAAAGGCCACGCATATGGTGATCAGATATTAGTTGAAGTGGCTTTATGTCTTAAGCAATGCATTCGCAACTCTGACACGGTTGCCAGGATTGGCGGAGATGAGTTTATTCTTATTTTAGAAAATATTACCGATAAAAGTTATATAGAAATAATGCTCGAAACAATTAGCATAACTTTAAAAAATAATTTAATCGTAGATAATGAGAAAATTGATGTGGGCTGCAGTATTGGTTTTGCAACCTACCCTGATAATGGCAAGACAATGGATGAGTTACTCGCTATCGCTGATAGCGCAATGTATAAGATAAAACATAATAATTGTGATCATTAAGTTACCTCTTATCTCTAAAACCCCATTTTTAAAGACGCTCAACAAGTTTAATACGCGCACTACAAATATTAAGACATCTAAACTTATAAAGTTTATTTGATTTAAAAAATAACCTAAACTATATAAGTTAACTATCACTCATAAATGAAACGAGGTATTGAAGCATGACTCCTGAGAACGATTCTAATCGCAGAAATTTTCTATTAGCAGCTGGCTCACTTGCTCTGGCAACTGCTACAGCATCAAATACGGTAATTGCAGCTGATTCTAAACATCACCACCATCATGGCCCATCAAATCCTGATCTGGTTAATTCTTCTTCAGATTGCACTGCTACAGGAAATGCCTGCATTGCTCACTGTCTGATTTTATTGGGAAATGGTGACACCGAGATGGCAGAGTGTGCTAAAAGCGTTCAACTAATGATGCCTATGTGTCAGGCAGTGGGTTATCACGCTGCAGCTAACTCGAAACACCTTAATGCTATGGTTAAAATTTGTCAGAATATTTGTGAAGAATGCGAAAAAGCCTGCCGAAAACATGAAGATAAACATGCAGAATGTAAAGCTTGTGCAAATAGTTGTTCAGATATGATTGATGCTTGTAAAACCTATTTAAAAGCAGCTTAAAATATAAGTATATTAATCACGGCTAAAGCAAAGTTAAGTCGTGATTAATACTCATTAAATTATCATCACTCAAAATTCTACTGAATAATGCTGTTAATTGAATAGCCTGTTTATCAAATATCACCTCTGATTTTTTGACCAGACCAGGCTCGCACAATTGCCCAAACAGCAATTAATATAAAAATAGTATGCACGAAAGTAAAATAAGTAATCACATATACCCATGTTAACGGCGATTCAAACCCTCCCATAACAATCATCAAACCACTTACAACAAATAACGAGAAAGCAGCAATAAGATTAAGTTTTATAGCTAATAATGCGTGATAATGGTCTATGCCGTCTTTTTTTGATTTTTTTAAATTAAAAATAAGATAAATAAAAGCAAGACCAGGAAGGAATGTTAGATTTAAAAGAGAAGCTAATGCACTATTGGATGCCTGCTTAATTTGATAACCCGTAAAATCAGCTGTTGAATTTGCATTTAATGTCTGCATAACCCATTCCTTATTACATTAGAGTAATATAATATTGATAACAATTCGATAACGACACATCTATTGAGGCATATCAATACATTAGCATAATCAGGCTTTAATAGCTTAATTTCTATAAATAATACACTTTTATTATTTAAAGCGCCTAATGAATAACAATTTATTTTCAGCTAATGTTTATAGAAAACAACTAATATTATATAACTTAAAATTGATAGGTTAATTTTAAGACATTGGCATAACACTACGGCCTGCCACTATTTGCCAATTTAATTACTGATTCGCCAATTATAGGATTTTAAGATGATCAATTGATTTGTCATAATAGTGATAGTATGGAAAAACTTTATTTAAATGAAGTTTATTCATTTACTTGCTTATCAAACACAAACGCTCGAAAAGTTATGAATGAATAAACATGACGAATAAAAATCATAATTTTGAACACCCAATTATTCCCCGGGAGCAACCTTTATGCTTACGGGTATTATATAAAATCACATATAAACAATGGAAAAACATTAAAACAGGTGAAATAACATAATGGACTTTCTAACTTTTAATCGATTCATTAGCATTGAGGTTTTAATTATATTTTACTACCTTGGGGCCATTGTAATGCCAGCCGGATTATGGATAAGTATTAAATGGCTTATTCACAAATATAATTTTTTAAACTCGGGTTATGAAACCGGTAAAATGCTATTTTGGAAATCATTAACTTTTAAACAACAACTCAAACTTGGTTTTATATTAGTTATTTGTTTTTTATTGATGGAGTTATTCTGGCGACTGTTATTTGAGTTTCTAATAGCTTATATGCAAATGCGAGACTCTCTGCTTAGTACAGCACTATAAAATGATTTATGACTGATAAATTCTCTCTATCGGTTAATTCAATCGTAAACCCTTAATCCAGGTCATATTATATAAGCTGTAAATATGTTATTAGTTACTGTTGATACGTTAGTGATAAACAATATACGAGAATTAACTCACTGTTTTTAATGACACAGGTTTTAAACTTTAACGTAACCCCTATACGGAGAAGCCATATGACTGATAATGACCCGACTAATCATTCTGCTGCCCCCAAAAAAGCGGCTAAGAAAAAAGCAGCCCCTGCATCCGCGGCGACTTTAGAAGCGCTTGAGAGCATTAAATCTGTGCTCAATGAAATGAAAACAGAAAGACAGAGCCGCGATAAACAGTTATCTCTGCTATTTGAGGGCCTGGACACAGCATTTTCACGCGCTGATGCCATTAACAATAACCGGGAAGATCTCAGCACAGCATCAATTAAAAAGTTAACCGACTCCATAATGCGTGACCACGAAGCCACGATGAAAGAAGTACAGGAACAGGAAGCACTGGCTGATAAAAAATTAGGATATTTACATCAGGTACAACAACAACAGTCAGAGCGTAATAAATGGATAGCCATTCCTGGCAGTATCATGGCAGTAGTAGCGGTAATTTATATGTTTTACGTTGTGACTATAATGGAAAAGGCCATGAGCAGCATGTCTAATGATATGCAACACATAACAGTTTCCGTTAATAACATGTCTGGTCGAATGGATACAATTAGTCAGGATACACGTGCCTTGAATATACACACCGGGCAAATGAACCGTGTAATGAACAACAGTATTGCACCCGCCATGAACGGTATGAACAATATGATGCCCTGGTAACTGTGAGGGTTTCCTCACTGATTTATACATAACAGAATTTGTGCAACAACAAATGTCCGCGCTGCAGTAATAAATACTGCATTCCGGCTAAAAAAAGCCGGGATAACTATTTGATATTTATTATTGCTAGTTATGCTCGATTAGTAAAAACTATGCAACTGATTCTAGCAGTTTAGAGAGGCCCTCTTTTAATTGAGTTTCAGCTACCACCTTCAACTCATTGTTCATTCTTGACGGATCAGCTAGTGAGTGGACTATATCCCCTTCTCTTGGCTCACCATGAGTGAATTCAGCTTTATTTCCTGCCACTTCTGATAAAACATTGATCAAATCCAGTAGTGAGGTTTTCTTACCCGTTGCGACATTAACAGCACCGTGATACGTTAATTCTAATGCTGCAACATTTGTTCTTGCAACATCACGCACATAAATAAAATCACGTGTGTGCTCACCATCTCCATTTACAACAAACGGCAGTTGATCTTTAATTCGATCCATGAATAATGCGATAACGCCAGCATAAGGTGATTTTGGATCTTGTCTTGGCCCATATACATTAAAAAAACGCATGCCGACAGAATTAAAATCATATAAACGATGATATAAATCGGCATAATCTTCATTAAATTTTTTCTCTAAACCGTAAGGTGAGAGTTGTTTCATAGGAACATCTTCGGTTAAAGGCAATACATGAGGTTCGCCATAAATTGCTGCAGATGATGCGTAAACCATTTTTTTAACGCCTTCATTTTTTGCTGCATCTAGTACATTTAAAAAACCAATAATGTTTTGTTGCGCAGAGAATTCAGGATCTTCAAGTGAAGCCACTACCGAAACCTGTGCTGCAAGATGCACGACATGTGTAATGCCTTTCATTACTTCTTTTACTGTATCTGCATCTCGAATATCACCTTTAACAAATTCCATTAATGGATGTTCATCAGGCAAATTACTGCGATGACCTGAAGTTAAGTTATCAAGTATACGAACATTAATACCCTTTTCCATTAAAAGGTCAGCAGTATGTGAACCAATAAAACCGGCACCACCTGCGATTAATACTTTTTCCATAATTTTCCTTTATTTGATATCTATAATCACCGAGACACAGAGACTAATATAATATCTGCCGTTCCTGAATGCTTGTATCTGTAGTCATCGGGAACGACTATATAAAATTTTATTAATTCTACTAATAGTATCTGTGTACTCTGTGGCTAATATTTTAACCAGCCCAAACACGGGCATTTCTAAACATACGCATCCACGGGCTATCTTCATCCCAGTCTTGCGGGTGCCATGAATGTTGCACACTTCTAAACACACGTTCAGGGTGTGGCATCATAATCGTTACTCGACCATCATCAGTTGTAAAACCAGTTAAACCATTCGCTGAACCATTCGGGTTTAATGGGTAGGTTTCAGTTGCTTCACCATAATGATTAACAAATCGCATGGCCTGATGGCTTGCATTGATATCAGCAGCACCCTTAAATTCTGCACGGCCTTCACCATGTGCAACGGCAATCGGCATTTTTGAACCCGCCATACCCTGTAAAAATAAGGAAGGTGATTCGAGTATTTCTACTGTACTAAAACGTGCTTCAAACTGCTCTGATAAATTACGAACAAAATGTGGCCAGTGCTCTGCACCGGGAATTAACTCTTTAATGTTCGCCATCATCTGACAACCATTACACACACCTAATGCAAAACTGTCATCTCGTTGAAAAAATGCACTGAATTCATCACGCGCTTTTTCATTAAATAAAATGGTTTTAGCCCAGCCTTCACCGGCACCTAATACATCACCGTATGAAAAACCACCACAGGCAACCAGCCCTTTAAAATCATTTAATGAAACACGGCCAGATAAAATATCACTCATGTGAACATCAACACTTTCAAAACCCGCATGATCAAATGCAGCCGCCATTTCTATTTGTCCGTTTACACCCTGCTCGCGTAAAATAGCCATTTTAGGTTTTACATTGGTTGCTATAAACGGTGCTGATACATTTTCATTAATATCAAAACTTAGTTTGGGTGATATACCGGGATCTTTTCCATCTAGAATTAAATCAAATTCCTGCTCTGCACATTGTGGATTATCACGCAGGCTTTGCATCTGATAAGTTGTTTCTGACCAGGTACGTTGTAGATTAATTCGTGACTCTTCAAAAACAGGTTCTACGTCATTAAAGAATTGAATTGTATCTTTTTGATTAGTGGTGCCGATAACATAACTGTGATCACCTAAACCATTTGCTTTTAAATCGTTAATAATGAACTCAGCATCACTGGCTTCAATCTGAATGACCGCACCCAGTTCTTCATTAAATAATGCAGCCGTTATATCTTCTGACATACCGGCAACATCAATACTCACACCACAGTGACCCGCAAAAGACATTTCACAAAGTGTTGTAAATAAACCACCATCAGAACGATCGTGATAGGCTAAAATTTTACCCTGGTGATTTAAATCCTGAATGACTGAAAAAAAGCTTTTCAATAATTCAGGTTTGTCTAAGTCGGCTGGTATATCGCCAATTTGTTTATATACCTGTGCAAGCGCTGAACCACCTAAACGGTTTTTACCTTCACCCAGATCAATTAAAACTAATAATGTGGCGGGTTTATTTTGCAACTGTGGTGTCATAGTGTTACGCACGTCAGTGACGGGGGCAAAAGCAGTTATTACTAATGATAAAGGTGCAGTAACCGAGCGCTCTTCACCATCTTGTTCCCACACGGTTTTCATCGACATGGAATCTTTACCAACAGGAATAGCAATACCTAATTCAGGGCATAACTCCATACCCACCGCTTTCACTGTGTCGAATAAAATAGCATCTTCACCTGGATGTCCGGCTGGCGCCATCCAGTTTGCAGAAAGTTTTATATCACCCAGTTTATTGATAGCACTGGCTGCGATATTGGTAATGGCTTCACCTACTGCCATACGCCCGGATGCAGCACCATCTAATAAAGCAATCGGGGAGCGTTCACCAATCGCCATAGCTTCACCACTGTGCACATTAAAGGATGTAGTGGTTACCGCCACATCAGAAACCGGAACCTGCCACGGGCCAACCATCTGATCACGCGCAATTTGTCCGCTAACACTTCGGTCGCCAATGCTAATTAAAAATGTTTTATTCGCAACAGACGGTAAATTTAAAACACGGTTTACTGCTTCTTTAATATTAATATTTTCTGTTGCAAACGCTTTATGCTTTACACTTTCATGTTTTACATCACGCAGCATTTTAGGTGGCTTGCCCAACAAAACATCTAATGGCATATCAACCGGATAATTATCAAAATGTTTATCGTGAACTTTTAATTCTTTGGCTTCCGTTGTTAAACCTAATACCGCATATGGACAACGTTCACGTTCACAGTAAGCTTTAAATTCTTCTAACCTGTCTTCTGCAATAGCCAGTACATAACGTTCCTGAGACTCATTACTCCAGATTTCCATAGGAGACATGCCGGGCTCATCAATATGCACTTCGCGCAAGTCAAACTCGGCCCCCCGACCACCGTCATTAACTAATTCGGGTAATGCATTTGAAATACCACCGGCGCCCACATCATGTATCCATACAATCGGGTTATCACTTTGTGCCCAACAACGATCAATCACTTCCTGACAGCGGCGCTCCATTTCTGGATTACCCCGTTGCACTGAAGCAAAATCAAGATTTTCGGCACTTTCACCTGAAGCCATAGATGATGCGGCACCACCACCTAAACCAATTAACATCGCCGGCCCACCGAGCAAAACAATCGGCGTGCCCACTGGCATTTCTATCATATCAATATGCTCTTTACGCATATTACCGAAACCACCCGCCAACATAACTGGTTTGTGGTAACCGCGAATCTCGTCTCCATCTGTGCCTGGCGTTTTTTCTTCAAATGTTCTGAAATAGCCATTGATATTCGGCCGCCCAAATTCGTTATTAAATGCCGCAGCACCTAATGGACCTTCAACCATAATATCCAGTGCGGAAACAATTCTATCGGGTTTACCGTTATCTGTTTCCCATGGTTGTGAGAAACCGGGAATTTGTAAGTTTGAAACAGAAAAACCACTTAAACCTGCTTTAGGTTTAGAGCCACGCCCTGTTGCACCTTCGTCACGTATTTCACCACCGGAGCCAGTTGCAGCGCCCGGGAAGGGTGAGATAGCAGTAGGATGGTTATGGGTTTCCACTTTCATTAAAATAGGCATAGATTCCTGATGCCAGGTGTATTCAGCATTTGGCCCATCAGCAAAAAAACGACCCGCTGTATTGCCTTCAATAACTGATGAGTTATCGTGATAGGCGCTAAGAATATTTTCTGGTGATTTATTATAGGTATTACGAATCATGCCAAACAGCGAGATATCCTGCTCTTTTCCATCAATCACCCAATCAGCATTAAAGATTTTATGACGACAATGCTCAGAGTTTGCCTGAGCAAACATCATTAGTTCTGCATCACTCGGGTTACGCTTTATAGATTTAAAATACTCAAATAAATAATCAATTTCATCGGCGGACAAAGCCAGCCCGAGATCGGTGTTAGCTGATACTAACGCATCTCGACCACCAGCCATTACATCCACATGACTGCCTTCTTTAGGCTCCGCTTTATCAAATAAAGCGGCCGCTGATGCAAAATCAGACAATACGATTTCAGTCATACGATCATGAATCAAAGATTTTATATACAGCGTATCTGAATCACTAAAACTACCTGATTCCATCTCTATGTAATACGCAACACCTCTTTCAAGCCTTTTTATAGGGCTTAAACCGCAATGATCGGCGATTTCCGTTGCCTTAGAAGCCCAGGGGGAAATAGTACCAAACCGAGGAATCACCAGAAATAAGTCACCTTTATGCTCCTGGGCAGTAAAAGCCGGCCCGTAAGTTAATAACTTACTCAGAACTGTTGACTGATCTGCCGATAAATTACCCTCAATATCGGCAAAATGCACAAACTCTGCCTGTACATTTGATATAGCGGGCACCTTAGATTTAAGCTGAGAAAGTAACTTTTCTACGCGAAAAGTAGATAACGCGGGGGATCCACGGAAATATTGCATTTATGGCCTCAATAACAAATCAAATTAACCCTTATTTTTCAAATTAATCGTTATTTATCTGAAAATTAAGAGATTTATATAAGGTTGTGAATTTTAAAGCAATGTCCGAACTATCGCTACCAATCCATGTCATATAGGATATAATAGTTTAAACCTATTGGGGGTGACATGGCTTCGACGTGGGTAGTGAACCCACTGGTGCATGTCGAGGGGCAGAGTACCTCGTAAATCTAACTGCAAACTTTTAGTTGCCAACGACGACAACTACGCAATCGCTGCCTAAACACCAGTAGATTGCCTTCCGGCCAATGCTTGCTTGTAGGCGTTGGATTTCGGGAGTCATCCTATACAAGATCGTGATCTGATCGGCCTGAGGCCAGAACACTAAAACTTAAACGGGCTCGTTGATCAAAATCCTGTTCCGCCGGAGTTTGTGATATTAAATTAAAAGGCGAAAACTAAACATGTAGACCCAGTGGCAGATCGCTTGCGGACGGGGGTTCAATTCCCCCCACCTCCACCAATATAAAAAAAGGCCCCCTGTTTTCAGGGGGCCTTTTTTTATATTGGTGGAGGTGATCGGATGCGAACCCTCAATGGGTTCAAAAAATCGTCTGGAACGATTTTTAACATAGTCATCGCTTTTCATGACTATGGCCCCAAAGGGGTGAAACACAGGGATGTGTTTCATAATTCC
>JAPHRB010000170.1 GCA_026197015.1 Gammaproteobacteria bacterium
ACCAAACAGGTAATCGAAATACGGGTCTCCTTCCATCTCGGTCTGATATTGCTTTGCGTATTTATAGGACTGACCCCGTTTGTAATTTTCAAAAAGGGACTGAAGATGGTTGATATCAAAACTCTCTGTTGTGGCCGCCAGAGTAGGCTGGGAAAAGAGCAGTAGAAAAGCCAGTATGGGTATTATGTGCTTAGTCATAGTTTGGTCTTATATCATTTATTTTTATTTATCTGTCTATCTTACGAGTATAGATAGTGAAGTGCAAAAAATGCCAATAATTATCGGATATTCAATAAAGTATGCGATAAATTACGCATAATGTTGGTTAAAGTCACATAATCCGAGTTTAGTGTTCTATTCATTCCTGTTTATTCATTCGATTTCCCTGTAAAATCGCCGCCAGTAAAAATTAGTAAATAGCAGGAAACCCATCCATGACCGACGCCGTCGCCGGTTTACACCTAAAATCAATTAGTTGCACCCGTGGTTACCGAGATTTATTCACAAATCTTGAGTTTGAACTGTGCCCGGGGCAAGTGATAAGAGTAGAAGGTAAAAACGGCAGTGGTAAAACCAGTCTGCTGCGTATTATGGCGGGGTTAGCTCAACCTCTAGAGGGTGAGGTGCTGTGGCAGGGGCGTAAAATACACCATGCTGAATCAGATTATTTTCAGAACCTGCTCTTTCTGGGGCACCGCGCGGCAATAAAATTTGAATTAACACCTGTAGAAAACCTCTGCATGGCGAAGTCTCTGCACGGTAGCAAGACTGAAAACGGCATAGAAGAAGCTTTATATCAGATAGGGCTGTATGGTTTTGAGGATATTCCCTGTGCCCAGTTATCTGCAGGGCAAAAACGCCGCGTTGCACTGGCACAATTATTTCTGACGCAGGCTAAATGCTGGATTCTAGATGAGCCATACACCTCACTCGATGTAAATGCGGTGAGTATGTTAGAAGGTCTGTTTGCAAAACATCTCAATAATGGTGGCATGCTGGTGATTACCTCACATCAGCCGATTACAATACCGGCGGGTGAGCAACGTAAACTGGTATTGCCTAATACCCAGTTGGAACCACTTATATGAACGCTTCAGTTCAAACACCATCTACATTGAGTGCGTTTATTTCTCTGATCAAACGTGATTTGATGTTGTCATACAGGCATCGAAATGAATTATTAAACCCGCTGCTGTTTTTTGTCATTGTGGTCACGTTATTTCCACTCGGCGTATCGCCGGAAAAACAGCTCTTACAAACCATGGCCCCGGGGGTTATATGGGTGGCCGCGCTGCTCGCCGCCATGCTCTCACTGGATACACTCTTCAAGTCGGATTATGAAGATGGTACCCTTGAGCAAATAATGCTCAGTCCGCATTCTAATGCGTTGCTGGTATTGGCTAAAATAATTAGTCACTGGCTGGTGACCGGTGTGCCGATTATACTTCTGGCGCCTTTGTTGGGACTTTTTATGTTTTTACCCGGTGAAGGTATTATTACTCTTATGTTAACCCTGTTATTAGGTACCCCTATATTGAGTCTGGTGGGTGCAATTGGCATGGCATTAACATTAGGATTGAACCGTGGCGGGATGTTGTTGTCTTTACTAGTGCTTCCCCTGTATATTCCGGTTTTGATATTTTCTGCCAGTGCGGTAGATGCGAGCATGGCGGGTCTTGAAATAAAGGGGCAGTTGTACTTTTTAGGGGCTTTATTGGTGTTATCAATAACCCTGGCGCCTTTGGCAGCCGCGACAGCGTTGAAGATTAGTGTTGAGTAAAATCAAAATCAGTGGTGTCCGCAAATGCACGCTAATTAACGCAAATGAAGTCAAAAGCATCCAGTTGGTGCCGTGTTGTGCCGCAGGCACACGAACAAAAAATTTGCGTTTATTCGCGTACATTTGCGAAAAAATGCTTTTTATAAACAAATTATTTATTAAAGAATTATGAAATTACCCGCAATCGTCCATAAATTTTCGTCACCGAAAAACTTTTACGTTATGTCAGGAAAGATGATTCCCTGGTTTATGTGGGGTTTTGTGTTGTCATTGCTGGTTGGTTTATATTATGGCCTGTTTGTGGCGCCAACTGATTACCAGCAGGGTGAAAGTTACCGGATTATGTATGTGCACGTTCCAGCGGCCTGGATGTCCATGTTTATCTATATGATTATGGCGGTTTCTGCTGCAGTTGGTCTAATCTGGCGAATTAAAACCGCTGATTTAATGGCCAGTGTGAGCGCGCCGATTGGTGCTGCATTTACCTTTTTGGCCCTGGTGACCGGTTCACTTTGGGGTAAACCCATGTGGGGAACCTACTGGGTGTGGGATGCGCGTTTAACATCGGAATTAATCCTGTTGTTTCTCTATTTAGGGTTTATTGCTTTACAGGCAGCAATTGAAGAACCACGAAATGCAGCGCGTGCCGGAGCCATTCTGTTAATAGTGGGTGTGGTTAATATTCCAATTATTCATTATTCGGTGGAGTGGTGGAGTACCCTGCATCAGGGGGCTACTGTTGCTAAGTTTGATAAACCTTCCATGCATATATCCATGTTAATACCCCTGCTCGTAATGGCAACATCGTTTAAACTATATTATGCCGCTTCAGTGTTGATGCGTGCGCGTAGTGAGATATTACGTCGCGAACAAAATACGCGTTGGGTTAAGGAGATAATAGACAATGAATCCTAGTGAATTTTTTCATATGGGTGGTTATGCGGTTTATGTGTGGTCATCTTATGGTCTATCTCTAGTCGTTCTTGGCTGGATTTTAATTAGCCCGATCTTTACCAGGAAAAGCATTATAAAAGAATTAAAAATTAAGTATCGCCAGCAGCAAAGGCAGGCACAGGATAAAAACGAATAATGTTTTTAGATAATAAGCTGCCGCTTGCAGATTATTAATAATAGATAACAAAGCCGTCATCTCAGCCCATAAAAATATAATTGGGCATACTGGAATGATGAGCATATATTTAAATTTAGAGAGAAGTACATGACAGCTCGCCAAAAAAGAATGATGTTTGTAGCAATGTTAGTCGCTGGTATTGGTGTTTTTATAACACTAATAATGATGGCGCTTAATGAAAATATTAATCACTTTTTCAGCCCGACCGAAATACTGCAAGGTAAGGCACCTGAAAATCACAGCTTTCGGATTGGTGGCCTGGTTGTAACCGGTAGCGTTAAGCGTGATACAGATAGTTTGAAAATTGAGTTTGATTTAACAGATGGTGCCAAAAATTACCCGGTTTTATACGTAGGTATACTGCCTGACCTGTTCCGTGAAGGGCAGGGTATTGTAGCAACAGGTGAGATAAAAAATAATGTGTTTATAGCCGAAGAAGTATTAGCAAAACATGATGAAAATTATATGCCACCTGAAGTTGCAGACGCATTAAAAAAATCGGGTAAGTGGAATGAAGACAATACCGAAGCCATGAAACACCCTGAAAATGTGCCAGTTGGTGAAGGTTATCCTTTACCTGAAAAAACTAACCTGCCAGGAGAACCAAAATGATTCCTGAAATAGGCCACTTTGCTTTAATTCTGGCTCTCTGTCTTGCTGTTATTCAGAGTGTTGTGCCTTTAATTGGTGCACAGAAAAAAATATCCAGTTGGGTTGAAGTTGCCGCCCCGGCAGCAATTGGTCAGACCCTGTTTATTGTTATCAGCTTTATCTGTTTGACCTATGCTTTCTTAACCGACGATTTTTCTGTGGGTTACGCAGCTCGTCAGTCAAATACTGAGTTACCGGTTATTTATAAAATATCATCTGTCTGGGGTGGTCATGAAGGTTCGCTATTATTGTGGACTATGTTTCTAGCGATGTGGACAGCGGCGGTGGCTCTATTTAGTCGATCAATGCCACTCATTATGCGTGGTCGAGTGATAGCAGTAATGGGGCTGGTTAGTATTGGTTTTTTATTGTTTACATTATTAACATCTAATCCGTTTGATCGCATGTTTCCTGTTCCTTTGGAAGGTCGTAGTTTAAATCCATTATTACAGGATTTTGGTTTAATTATTCATCCTCCCATGTTGTATATGGGATACGTCGGTTTTTCAGTTGCCTTCGCATTTGCGATTGCCGCTATGCTCGGTGGTCGATTAGATTCTGCCTGGGCTAAATGGTCTCGTCCCTGGACAATTATCGCCTGGGTGTTTTTAACAGTGGGTATCGCACTGGGAAGCTGGTGGGCTTATTACGAGCTTGGCTGGGGTGGCTGGTGGTTCTGGGATCCGGTTGAGAATGCGTCATTTATGCCCTGGTTAGTGGGTACCGCGTTAATACATTCATTAGCGGCAACTGAAAAACGAGGTGTATTTAAAGCATGGACAGTATTACTTGCTATTTTTGCTTTTTCATTGAGTTTGTTAGGCACATTCTTAGTTCGCTCAGGTGTTTTAACATCTGTGCATGCATTTGCTAATGACCCTGAACGAGGTATTTTTATATTATTTTTCCTCGCGGTTGTAGTGGGTGGTTCGCTGGCACTTTATACATGGCGTGCACCGCAAATACGCAGTGCCGTTAAAATTAATATGATGAGTCGAGAAGGTGGATTATTAGTTAATAATATTTTATTTGTGGTTACCGCATCCTCTATTCTTTTAGGCACACTTTATCCATTGGCATTAGATGCTTTAGGTGCTGGAAAAATCTCTGTGGGCCCGCCATACTTCAACGCTTTATTTGTGCCATTAACTATTCCTATCGCCCTGTTATTAGGTGTCGCTGCATTAGCTCGATGGAAACAGGATAGTCTTCAGAGAATGGGCAGGAAATTACTTATTCCATTTATCGTGAGTGTGATTCTTGGCGCGGCCATTCCTTATGCATTTTTAGATGATGTTAAATGGGGAGCCGTGGTTGCGGTGATGTTAGCCGTGTGGATAGTCATGACCAGTGCTCAGGGTATTGTTGATCGGGTTTCCGGTAAACAGAATAAATGGCAGGCATTACTCAATACTCCCAGAGGTTTTTATGGAATGACTTTCGCTCATATGGGTGTTGCCATGTTTGTGATAGGTGTTACTTTAACGACCTTATACAGTACAGAAAAAGATATACGTTTAGTAAAAGGACAATCGTATTCAATTGGCGAATATGATTTCCTTTTTGAAGGTGTACAGAACGCCACGGGTCCAAATTATAAAGCCTCAGAAGGCTGGTTTTCAATATCTTATCAAGGCAAAAATATCGCTCGCTTACATTCGCAAAAACGGTTGTATAACGCGGGTGGTATGCCAATGACTGAAGCCGGAATTGATCCAGGTTTCTGGCGAGATTTATATGTGTCTCTAGGTGAAGATCTGGATGGTAAAGGTGCCTGGAGTGTGCGTTTATATCATAAACCTTTTATTCGCTGGATCTGGTTAGGTGCATTAATTATGTCCTTTGGTGGTTTACTGGCCGCTACAGATAAACGTTATAGAAAATCTATAAAAGCAACACAGCCAGTAACGGCTGCAGTAGGTGTCGCTTAATGGCGCGTTATTCAGTTTTAATCGGATTTTTTATTATGATAGGCGGTTTTGCCTATATGTTAAATCTAACCAATACAGGTGAATATAATCCACGTGATATTCCTACAGAATTTATTGGTAGAGTTGCACCAGCAATAAATGTAGCTGATCTTTATAATGAGTCTGAAGTTGTTAAAACGTCAGATATGAAAGGTAAAGTCTGGTTGTTTAATGTTTGGGGTACCTGGTGCCCGGAGTGTTGGCGCGAGCATAAATACTTAATGGAATTAAGTCGAGCCGGTGTGCCTATCATTGGCTTGAACTGGCGTGATGAGCGACCTGAAGCAAAAGACATGTTAGCTAAAATGGGAAACCCTTTTTTAAAAATTGGTTATGACCCGGATAGTTCTGTGGCAATTGAATGGGGCGTTTATGGCGCGCCTGAAACTTTTCTTATAAATGCTGAAGGTATGGTTGTTGCAAAACATGCGGGCGGTGTTACGGCGGCTGTTTGGGAAAAGAAATTTAAAAAGTTTTTTGTTAAATAACTGTTGCTTTGAATTGGGCGGTTTTTGAGAAAGACTATATATTATCATCATCCCCGAGAAAAGCATTCGGGCATGAGTAAGCCTTATTAGAATGCTTAATAAATTAGATATCATATGAATTATTTAAAAATAATATTACTACTAGCGTTAGCATTTTTGTTTGCTAATCAAGCTCATGCGCGTTTCGAAACCCATGACTTCGCAACACCTCAAATGGAAAAGGATTACAACGTATTGGTACAGGAGTTACGTTGTCTGGTTTGTCAAAATCAAAATTTGGCAGACTCCAATGCGGAGCTTGCACAGGATATGCGCTTACGCGTTTATAAAATGCTGAGTGAAGGCAATAGTAAAGATGAAATTGTCGATTTTATGGTATTACGTTATGGCGATTTTGTAATGTATCGACCACCGGTTAAAAAAAGTACACTTGTATTATGGTACTCACCATTAATTTTTTTAGCTGTAGCCGCTTTAGTTGTTGTTTCTTACCTGCGTAGACAAAAGAAAGAAGTGAAAGAGATTGTTGATAAACAACAACAGAAAAAAGCCAGATCTTTACTGGATGATTAAAGCCTGAAAAATTTTCCACGAGGCACGGAGTTCACTGAGAAATGCATATTTTTGGTTGATATTAAAAACGCTGTGTTCTCCGTGTCTCGGTGGCAAAAACAATTAATATTTTGAGAGAATTATGACTAGTTTTATAGTAAGTGCAGTTGTTTTAGTTTTAATTGCCATCGTTTTTATAGTGCCGACTTTACGTAGAAAAAATTATGCTTTTTCGGACGACTATGACGATCTGAATATTGATATAGCAAAAGATCGCTTAAAAGAACTTAAAGTTCAGCTTGAGTCAGGTGAAATTAGTGAGTTAGTTTATCAGCAAATGCATGATGAACTTGAGTCGACACTGGCTTTGGATCTGGCAAACCACCCGAAGAAAGAATCTATCTCTATAAAAGAAAAAAATAGCATTTCCCCTATTGTATTTGCAGCATTTATCCCTCTAATGGCTGCAGTTGTTTATTATCAGTTAGGTGACTTTGAAACAGCAACAGGAACCAGGATTGAAGCAACACAGATTCCGGCCGCTGAAAACAGACAACAGATGTCATTAGAAGATGCTGTAATCAAGCTTGAGCAGCGTCTGGCTGAGCAACCTGAAAACCCGGAAGGCTGGTTTATGCTGGCTAAAACATATATGGCGATGAAATATTTTCATAAAGCTGTTACAGCATATGAAAAAGTTATATCGCAGGTGGGTGAGGAGCCCGAGGTTTTATTGCGTTACGCAGATGCACTGGCAATGACTGAGGGCGGAAACTTAAACGGTACTGCGAAACCGGTTGTGGATAAAATAATACGACTTCTGCCAGATAATCCAGCCGTTTTATGGATGGCAGGTACGGCTGAAAATCAACAGGGAAATCATGCTAAGGCTTTGACTTATTGGTATCGACTGCGCCCTATGTTAACAGAAGAAGCGGATTCACTGGCGCAGCTGGATGTTCTAATAAAAGGTTCAGAGAGTCAGCTTAATTCAACAGAAATGGCAGAATTAAAACGAGCTGCCCCGGTTATTAAAACCTCGAAAGTCGAAGATGCAGTAACTGCAGAAATAGTGGTGACGGTTGAGCTAGACCCGGCTTTTAAAGATCAGGTTTTAGCTACTGATACGCTGTTTATATTTGCTAAAGCCATGCAGGGGCCGCCTATGCCATTAGCTGCGGTTAAACAGACGGTTGGTGCACTCCCCATTACAGTCAGTTTAAATGATGCAATGGCAATGATGCCGCAAATGAAGTTATCTAATTTTGATCAGGTTAAAATTTCAGCCGTTATCAGTAAATCGGGCCAGCCAGGCACACAGCCGGGTGATTTGTTTGCAGAAGTGTCTCCTGTAAATGTGAAAAATCAGGAAAAGATTAAGTTAGTCATTAATCAGGTGAAATAGACTATTTTCACTATATTAGGTTTAATTTAGCACTAATTGGCAGCATAGAGTTCTGTAAATAGAGCAGATCCTATGCGGTCTGCTTTTTTGATGTTTATATTTACCACAAAGAGATTAGTGTTATCTATATCTCAAGCTGAATTAATTCGGAATAACTTTTAAAAAGAGTATTTGCATTTCGTCTGATTAATGAAAAAGTACTCAAAAATTTTGCTACATTTATATTGTAACCATTGTATAAATTTAGGGAGATTGTTATGCATAAGTCAATTGATTCATTTCCAAATGCTCCACAAGGCTGGTCAACAGAGACAGCAGAAGCTATTGCAAAATCTGATGGTTTTACAATGAGTGACGATCACTGGGAACTGGTAAGCGCTTTGCAGGAGTATTACCATAAAGTGGAACAGCCAAAACTACGTCAGGTAAAAGACGCCTTAGATGAAAAATTTCATGCCTTAGGAGGCATAAAATATTTACATCAGGTTGTGCCAGCAGGGCCAGTTGCTGAAGGCTGTAAACTGGCCGGTTTAGATGTACCGGCGGGGGCAGTCGATCATTCTTTTGGTAGTGTTGCCTGATAAATAGAAGAAGTCAGGCTTAATTAATGTCAGTCTGTAGTGTGTGATACGCACTCAGGCTGGCGTTTGATAAGTCGAAATTTAAATACCTAATAGACTAGTAGTTTCTAATTTCTGTTAGAATTTAGCTGGAAATCCATCGTAAGAAATATTAATTTTTAGATATAGTACATCAATTTAGTTGGTTGTTTAGCGTGATGCTGCAGTTAAACAGCCTGTCCCGCTAAGGTACATCTCCATCGGGGAAAGACCGCCGATGTTTGGCGCTCTGTCCCCTTAACCCATACCACTAGAAGATGATCAGTGTAGTATTCCGGTGACTTTATACGCAAGTGATTCTAGAAAGAACTTAACTCGTTCCCATGCTCCTGCGTATGAATGCATAGGACAGCCGTTACCTATCCATCTTAAATTCGCCCATACTAAATGAGCTGAAATTAGCTTGAAACCAATCGTAAGAAATATTAATTCTTAACTATAATGCATCAATTTAGTCGATTGTTTAGCGTGAGTGTCCAGTTAAACAGCCTATCCTGCTAAGGTACATCTCCATCGGGGAAAGACCGCCGATGTTTGGCGCTCTGTGCCCTTAACCCATACCACTAGAAGATGATCAGTACAGTAGTCCGGTGACTTTATAAGCAAGTGATTCTAGAAAGAACTTATCTATGGTGCCGAATCGATTGTGCTAAACAGGAAATTAATCTTTAAGGATTTTCCGGCGTTATCCACTAAAGCTATAACATCAACATATTAACTTAACTTCAGGTGCCTGTTTCGGTTTACTGATTAATGTCTTCACCTTTTGTTGTAATAATAAGTGACCATTAGTATTTGTAACTTGAATTTAATGCTTTTTCTAAATAATCATACCAGCTGAGAAACAGAAAATTATACCGGGTAAATATACTCGGTATGTCATGTTGTTATGAGTAGGTATATTTTTTAATAAATTATAACTGATAACTGATAACTGTGATTTATTTTAGTGCATAAGTTTCTAATGTTAACGTTGAGGTTTAAATAATATAGTTATTATCTAATTATTTTTTAAAGCTTAATTTACAGTGAATAGCAGAATAAATAATATATAAGGCGCAACTAATTTGATCCATATCAAAGCCATACTGTTCTAATATGTTTTACTTAACTTAATAATAGTGTTAGCCGAAAAGTCGTCAAAGACGAGAGGGCAAATTGAAAACACAAGCATTAAATCGTAAACAGTTTCTTCAAGGAAAATTCAAAGGTGAATTAGTCCTTCGACCTCCCTGGTCGAAACAAGAAGCTACATTTATAGATATATGCACGCGCTGTTTTAAATGTGCTGAATCCTGTACGTCTAATCTTATTGTGAAAGGTTCAGGTGGATTTCCCGAAATGAGTTTTCTTCGTCAGGGCTGTGACTATTGCGAAGCATGTGTGCAAGCGTGCCCTGAATCTGCATTATCTCTTACTCAAGAAAACCACTTGTATCCATGGTCTCAAAAAGCTTTTATTAATCAACAGTGTTTCGCTGCTCAGGGCATTGCATGCCGGTCCTGTGGTGAAGTGTGTGAAACAGATGCTATTCAAATAGAAATAAAATTAGGTGGGATTAGTGAGTTGCGTATTAACGCTGCCGCTTGTAATGGCTGTGGTGAGTGTATTCATGTATGCCCAGCACATGCATTAGAAATTCAGAAAAAGAATACTTTAAACATGTCAGAGAATAATTCTGACGGTAATTACCCAGTTAGCAAAATTCCATGTGGAGAGAACCTATGAGTAGATACAATATTTGCAGTGCATTAGTGCATGCAACACAGAACAAAATTGATTCTGTAAAGATGATACTAGAGGCTCAACCGGGCGTAGAGGTGCATGCGAAATCTGAAGATGGACGTTTAATCGTTACTATTGAAGATGAAGATCGCAAACAGGTAGGTGATCGAATCATGGGGTTTTATGAAATTGATGGTGTGTTGTCGGCTTCGATGATATACCAGTTTAGTGATGATGAATTTAATGAACAGGAAATTATCGAATTACAATCTACTGAAGAGAGGATGTCAGCATGAAAATGACACGACGTGAATTTGTGAAGAATAATGCAATAGCAGCCACTGCTACTGCTGCTGGTGTAACCATACCCGGCATTAAAGATGTGCTGGCAGTCTCTGAAGATAAAATTAGATGGGATAAAGCACCCTGTCGTTTTTGTGGTACCGGTTGCTCGGTATTAGTCGGCACACAAAACGATAAAATAGTGGCGACTCAGGGTGATCCTGATGCACCGGTTAATCGTGGTTTAAATTGCATTAAAGGTTACTTTCTTTCAAAAATTATGTACGGAAAAGATCGTTTAACCAAACCGTTATTAAGAAAAACTAACGGTGTATATGATAAAGAAGGTGAGTTTGAAGAAGTAAGTTGGGATGAAGCATTCGATATCATGGCGGTTAAGTGGAAAGAAGCGCTTAAAAATGATATGGCTGCAAACAAAGGTAAACCTGCAGATAAAATTACTTCTACTGTCGGTATGTTTGGCTCAGGTCAATGGACTATTTTTGAAGGTTATGCTGCATCAAAATTAATGAAAGCAGGTTTTCGCTCTAATCACATCGATCCTAACGCGCGTCATTGTATGGCATCTGCGGTTGGTGCGTTTATACGTGGTTTTGGGTCAGATGAGCCTATGGGCTGTTACGATGATTTAGAACACGCCGATGCATTTGTGTTATGGGGTTCTAACATGGCAGAAATGCACCCTATTTTATGGACACGTATTACCGATACACGTTTAACTAAGAAAGATAGTGAAGTACACGTTTTATCAACATTCAAACATCGTAGTTTTGATTTAGCTGATAATGGTATGGTATTTACACCACAAACCGATATGGTTATTCTGAATTACATTGCAAATTATATTATTCAAAATAAAGCATACAATAAAAGCTTTATGGATAAACATGTAAACTTCAAAAAAACCACAACAGATATTGGTTATGGTTTACGTCCTGAGCATGAGCTTGAGAAAAAGAGAACAGGCACAGGTGGAAAATTAAGTGGTATTTCATTTGAAGAGTATGCAAAGAGTGTTGAAAAATACACACTAGAGTATGCAAGTAAATTGTCCGGTGTTCCTGAGAAAAATTTATTACGTTTAGCAAAGCTTTATGCACATCCTACTAAGAAAATTACTTCGTTATGGACCATGGGTTTCAATCAGCATACACGTGGTGTATGGACAAATGGTTTAATGTATAACGTACATTTATTAACTGGAAAAATTTCACAACCCGGTAATGGGCCATTCTCGTTAACTGGTCAGCCTTCTGCTTGTGGTACGGCTCGTGAAGTGGGTACATTCTCTCATCGTTTACCTGCCGACTACGTAGTTAAGAAAAAAGCACATCGTGATTTTGCGGAAAAGATTTGGGAATTACCTGAAGGTACTATTCCAGGTAAGCCTGGTTATCATGCGGTTTTGCAAAATCGTATGTTGAAAGACAGCAAACTTAATGTTTACTGGGTAATGTGTAATAACAATGTGCAGGCTGCGGCTAACCTTAATGAAGAAACCATGCCGGGTTATCGTAATCCAGATAACTTTATTGTTACTTCTGATCCTTATCCGACGGTTACTGCAATTGCATCAGATTTGATCTTACCAACATCAATGTGGACTGAAAAAGAAGGTGCTTATGGTAATGCGGAACGTCGTACACAGTTCTGGCGTCAGCAGGTAAGTGCACCGGGTGAATCTAAATCTGATTTATGGCAATTAATGGAATTTTCTAAACGCTTCAAAATGGAAGAAGTATGGCCGGCTGATTTATTAGCGAAGTCACCACAATATAAAGGGAAAACTTTATTTAATGTTCTATTTGAAAACGGACAGGTTAATAAATTTAAGAAACAAGTTGTAACGGATGACCGGGGTAATAAATATCAAAATGATGAAATGGAAGATTTTGGTTTCTATCCGCAAAAAGGTTTATTCGAAGAGTATCGACGCTTTCAGTTAGAAGGGGTTAAAAAAGGCCATGAGCAAGCTGACTTTGATACCTACCATAAAGTGCGTGGTTTGAGGTGGCCGGTTGTCAATGGCAAAGAAACATTATGGCGTTATGCAGAAGGTTATGATTCGTATGTTAAAAAAGGTGAAGGTTTTAAGTTTTACGGTCAAAAAGATGGTCGTGCAAATATTATCACAGCACCTTATGAGCCAGCAGCAGAAAGCCCTGATGCAGAATACGATTTGTGGTTATCAACCGGTCGTGTATTAGAGCATTGGCACTCAGGTTCTATGACTCGTCGTGTTCCAGAGTTATATCGTGCATTTCCTGATGCCGTAGTATTTATGCATCCTGAAGATGCTAAAGCACGTGGTTTGCGGCGTGGTTTAACCGCTAAAATAATCTCTCGTCGTGGAGAAGTTGAATGTCAGGTTGAAACTCGTGGACGTAATAGGCCGCCAAAAGGTCTGGTATTTGTTCCCTGGTTTGATGCTGGTCGTTTGATTAATAAGGTAACACTTGATGCGACTGATCCGCTTTCAAAAGAAACAGATTACAAGAAGTGTGCCATTAAAATCGAAAAGGCTTGAAAAGATAGTCGTAAGTCAGAAGTCGTCAGTCTTAAGTCAAAAGCATAAAAAACAGGCGAAGCCTGATTGCTTTGACTTACGACTTAAGACTTAAGATTTAGGACTTCTTTCAGAACATGCGAATAAGAATTAACCGGATATATAGTTAAGTGAGTAGCACAACCAACAAAACATTACAAAGCCGTCGCCGTTTTCTGGAGAACATTTCCAGAGCGGCTGGTGGTGCTGCCTTGTTTGGAATTGGTTTAGGTTTGTATTCACAACAGTCTAAATCTTTACCTTCTACCGCTATTCGTCCACCGGGTGTTGATAATGAGGGTGACTTTTTATCAGCATGTGTGCGTTGTGGTTTATGTGTACGTGACTGCCCTTATGACACATTAAAACTTTCCAGTCTGGGTGAAAACGTAACATTAGGTACACCTTATTTTGACGCAAGAAAAATCCCCTGTGAAATGTGTGAAGATATTCCCTGTGTTAAAGCCTGCCCAACAGGTGCGCTAGATCCTGAGTTAACCAATATTGATGATGCACGTATGGGTTTAGCTGTATTAATAGATCAGGAAGCCTGTATTGCATTTCAGGGTTTACGTTGTGAAGTTTGTTATAACGTTTGCCCGGTTAGAGATAAAGCAATATCTATCAATCGCTCGCATAATATTCGCACTGGTAAACATGCTTTATTTATTCCAGTAGTGCATTCATCCGATTGCACAGGCTGTGGTAAATGTGAACATGCCTGTATTTTAGAAGAAGCGGCAATTAAAGTATTACCTACAAAACTCGCTAAAGGTGAGTTAGGTCATCATTATCGTTTAAGCTGGGAAGAAAAAGACAAAGCGGGAAAAAGTCTGGTGACTCCAGATTTAGAGCATAAATATAATTTACCTGAAGGAACACGTTACGATTACGAAGGTGAAGGTTTAATACAACCAGAGGTTACGCCATTTAATGAAAGCGCTATTGATCGCTTGAATAAAGGCAGATAGTAAGTATGGCCAAAAATATTAATAAAGTAATTGGTCAGGATGCAGTTATAAAAAAAGGTTGGTTACTAGCTCATAAATGGTTATTACTCAGACGTATTAGCCAGTTAAGCATTATAGGTTTATTTTTACTAGGACCAGTATTTGGAATATGGTTTATAAAAGGTAATATGTCGTCTAGTTTGGTACTGGATACGCTTTCGTTAACTGATCCATTTGTTTTTTTACAAACTTTATTTACAGGTTATTTGCCGGAGATGACAGTCATAAGCGGCGCAGTAATTGTCGCTTTATTTTATTTTATTCTAGGTGGCAGGGTGTATTGCTCATGGGTTTGCCCAATTAATATAATAACGGATGCTGCAGACTGGTTAAGAAGGGTATTAAAAATAAAAACATCGTTAAGTTTTTCAAGAATGGGGCGTTATGGTTTGTTGCTGGTTTCATTAGTTCTGGCTTCACTAAGCGGAGTGCTTGTCTGGGAATTAGTAAACCCGGTAACCATGATACAAAGAGAAATAGTCTTTGCAATGGGTTACTCCTGGTTGTTAATTGTGGGTATATTTATTTTAGATGCGTTTGTTAGTCGTCGTGCATGGTGCGGTCATCTATGCCCAATGGGAGCATTTTATAGCCTGCTTGGGCGGGTAAGCATAATAAAAGTAAATGCAATTAATCGTGATTCGTGTAATGACTGTATGGATTGCTATGCAGTTTGTCCGGAGCCACAGGTAATAAAACCCGCATTGAAAGGCAATGTTACAAGTAGCCCTGTTATTAATTCCGGGAACTGTACAAACTGTGCTCGATGCATTGATGTGTGCGCCGAAAATGTATTTACAATAAAACATAGATTTATAAACTAAAACCAACTTCACGATTTGTTTCTTAACTTCTCAGGGGGAGTTACACTTATGAAAAATTCAATTTTAGCAGGGTTAATACTGATAGGTTCGTCAGTGCTCATATCTACAACCTCGGCTGCAGGTGAAGTCAATTCATTGCGCGGTTCAGCAAGCATTGATGCACCATCTAATGAAGTTATCAATAAACGTAATATTAATGATCGAGCGCCAATTTCGCGTGATTATCTACAACAACCACCTTTGATACCACATAGAACTAAAGGTTATAAAATTAATATGAAATTTAATAAATGTTTAACCTGTCATAGTTGGGCAAATTATCAAAAAGCAGGTGCCACGAAGATATCTCAAACACATTTTTCCGGACGAGATGGTGAAGCTATGTCAAATGTTGCTCCAAGAAGATACTTCTGTAATCAATGCCATGTTCCACAGGCGGATGCTAAACCATTGGTCGAAAACAATTTTCAACCAGTAAAAACTATTCATTAAAATAAAGGGTGCAACAATGAAATTAAAATCATTGATTAAAAAAATGAGAACCCCTAGTACCGCAACACTTGGTAGTTTGTTAATTGCAGGTTTTGTGGCAGGTATTATTTTTTGGGGTGGTTTCAATACTGCAATGGAAGCAACTAATACAGAAACATTTTGTATTGGTTGCCATGAAATGAAAGATAACGTGTACCAGGAGTATAAAGAAACTATTCATTATGCTAATCGAACAGGTGTAAGGGCAACATGCCCGGACTGCCATGTGCCAAAACCCTGGATACATAAAATGGTACGTAAAGTACAGGCTAGTAATGAACTGTTACATAAAGCCCTTGGAACAATTGATACTCCGGAGAAGTTTGAAGAGAAACGCCTTCATCTTGCACAAAATGTCTGGCGATCAATGAAACAAACAGATTCACGTGAATGCCGTAACTGTCATAACTATGAATCGATGGACTTTGGTGAACAGCAAAGACGTGCAGTGGCTAGTCATAGTACTGGGCTGGAAGAGGGAGCGACCTGCATTGACTGTCATAAAGGCATAGCTCATTCATTGCCAGCATTGTATGAGGTTGACCCCAGTGCGGTAACCGGTAATGCAGGGCACTAATGTTGTATTATTTTATGTAACGGATCCTGTTATTAAAGGCTCCGTTACTCATTTGCAGGTTTTAATCATCAGGTATTTATAAGCCAGAAAATTTAAGTCGTATGTCAAAAAACTAACGTTGCTCTGCCTACGTGTGAGACCGCTTTTGAGTATCGATTTCTGACCATCTTTTATTGCAGATTAAGCATTACCATATTTAAAAAATCACTACTGTTTGTGCCGCTAACTGTTTTTACAGCAATATATAATTTATTACCGGTAGCAAAATCAGTAACTCTACTCCATGCTATAGACGTATCACTGTTCTGCACCAGGGCAATTGTCGCACCAGACATATCAGCATTAGCGGTTCTAGTTTATGCTGTGAAAAGAATGCTTGATGATAGTAAGATAACGCCAAATGTAGCGATTCGTGTATGCTTTTGCATAAATACTGTTCTCTGTTTTCGAAGGCGCGAGATCTTACTTATAATTAGAATATAAGAAAGTACTTACTTAAATTAAAAGTATTGTAATTTATCTTGTATCTTATTGAATATAAAGGATAATTAATGGCTTGTCGGAATTGTGCGTGTAACCTGTTTAGGTGGCATGGATTTAAGTTAAATAAAATCTGGAGATTTGAGTGAAGTTCACAGTAGACGAATTTCGTGCCTGGAAAAATAAAAAAGTCACCCTGTTAGGGATGTCGGGTGTAGGCAAAACGTATTTATCGAGTATGCTAAGGGATAGCCAGTGGTTTCATTTTTCTGGTGATTATCGAATCGGTACGCGTTATCTTGATGAGCCTATTCTGGATATGATTAAACAACAGGCTATGCAGGTACCCTTCTTAAGTGAATTACTGCGTAATGACTGGATATATATTCGTAATAATATCAAGGTTCATGACTTAGGTCCCGTGCTCAGTTTTGTTGGAAAATTAGGTAACCCGGAGTTAGGCGGTGTAGAACTTGATGATTTTGTAAAACATCAGGCATTGTATCGTGAAGCAGAAGTCGCAACTATGTTTGATGTGCCTAATTTTATAGGCAAAGCGCAAAACATCTATGGTTATCAGCATTTTATTAATGATGTGGGTGGAAGTCTGTGTGAATTAGATGAAGAGGGTGTTATTGAAACTCTAGCTGAACATACATTGATGCTCTATATTCAGGTGACCAACAAAGAAGAAGAAGAGAAGTTAATTGCTCGTGCACAGAGTGCGCCCAAGCCATTATATTATAGAGCCGAGTTTTTGCAGGAACAGTTAGCAATTTATTTGCAGGAAAATAACATGCAATATGCGGCGCAAATGGATCCGGATGAGTTCACGCGCTGGGTATTTCCACGATTATTTCACTCACGTATACCGCGTTATGAAAAAATTGCAAAACAGGGTTATACAGTAACTTCTGAAGAAGTTGCTAAAGTTAAAAATGAAGATGATTTTTTGAAATTGCTAGAAACTGCAATTGCTAGAGAATTATGAATATTATTTAAAAAAAGAAAATGAAAACGCGAATGCTCGCAAATTAAAGCAAAAGTATTCTTTAATGAAATTTGTGTAGGTACATCAGCCAAACACATTTTTGTTGACGTGTTTGGTTGCACTAATTTCATGACTACAGGGATGCATTAAAGTGATCATTAGTTTTTTCTCTTTCCTTTTATAGCATTAACCTCAGAGTAAAAAAATGCCACTAGTTGCCCATAATCAATTGCCGTCTTTTAATCGCTTGCGCGGTGAAGGTATAAAAGTACTTTCACCAGATGCAGCGCAGCATCAGGATATTCGTGAACTGCATATTGGTTTATTAAATATGATGCCTGATGCCGCTCTTTCAGCAACGGAGCGGCAGTTTTTTAGATTGATTGGTGAAAGTAATCCAATTGCGCAGTTTTATGTTCATCCTTTTACTTTAAGCGAGCTGCCAAGAAGCGAAAAGACTGAGGCGCATATTAATCAGTTTTATGAAACATTTGAGCAAATAAAACAGCAAGGTTTAGATGCCTTAATTATTACCGGCGCAAATGTGCTTGGCCCTGAGTTATCTAATCAGGCATTCTGGAAACCATTAATCGAAGTTGCTGACTGGGCGCATGAAAATGTTACCTCAACTTTATGTTCGTGTTTGGCGACACATGCGGTTCTGGAATTTCGATATAATCAGAAACGTGTGCCACAGGCAGATAAAAAGTGGGGTGTATTTCAGCATCTGGTTACAGATCAGTCACACCCTTTAGTTGCTGACATTAACACACGCTTTGATGTGCCTCATTCCAGGTGGAATGATGTTAGTAGAGAGCAGTTTGAAGAGGCAAAATTAAAAGTGCTTGGCGTGGGTGATGATGATTGTGTGCATCTGGCAACATCAGAAGATGGTTTTCGAACGATCTTTTTTCAGGGGCATCCAGAATATGACACTATTTCGTTATTAAAAGAGTACAAGCGTGAAGTGCTTTTATATATTGAAGGTCTTCGTGACGATTATCCTCCATTCCCCGAAAATTATTTTGATTTAAAATCTTCTGCAATTTTACGTGAGTATAAATCTCAAATAATTGCGGCAATGAGTCGTTCTGTTGATATACCAGAATTTCCAGAGAGTTTGCTTGTGCAGCACCTGGATAATACCTGGCATGATACGGCAGAAGGCGTGGTTGGTAACTGGGTGGGGCTGGTTTATCAGTTGACTCACTCAGATCGTATGAAACCTTTCATGGATGATATAGATAGTAACAACCCCCTAAGTATAAAGTGAAAGATAATGAAAAAACCTGAGATGAATGAATCCCTTAATGTATTTGGTGAAGCCTTAATTTCTTGTGGTGAAAACCCTGCTACGGGTTTTTATCGTGATGGTTTCTGTAATACCTGTATACAGGATGTAGGTTCACATACTGTATGTATAGAAATAACTAAAGATTTTTTAGAGTACTCAAGGTTTAAGGGGAATGACCTCAGTACGCCCATGCCTGAATATGGTTTTCCGGGATTAAAACCCGGAGACAGTTGGTGTTTGTGTGCAGCGCGCTGGAGCGAAGCGCAGAAAGAAGATATGGCACCACGTGTGCATTTAATGCGTACGCATATTCGAGCACTGGAAATTGTTCCCATTGAACTAATGCGTCAATATGCTGTAGATTTAAATTAAGTTATACAGCGTAAGTTAATTGACCGGCTAGAGGTATAAAATGCGCTCATCGCTGATAATTATAAACGCTGCAACTTTATTACTAAATTTATTTAATTTTTCATGGGGACATGAAAAACCCGGTTAAATATATTGTTGCTCATTCAACTGCCTGCAGCAAGTTAATTTAACCGGCACTATGTGTAAAACATAACGTTACGTATTTCAGCTAGTTTATTTCTTAAGTTTTTCGATACCTAATGCTTTTAAAATAAATACTTCAAATACAGAATCGGTATTACCTTTGCGCATTTTTCGCATAAAGTATTTTTCAAAACCAATTTTCGCCTGATGTACCCATTTACCTTTTTTAAACCAGGTGATATTACGAGGTGGAATTTGCGGAATAGCGACGAAAGCTGCACCCGTATCACCCATATCAGCTAGACATATCGCATTCCATGTCCCACATTTTTCAGGTGGCTGACCACGCAATTCATGACTAATATTTTTAACAATAGCAGTCGCCATTGTTTCTATCATATAACCCGTTTTAGGTGCCCCCGTTGGAACGGGAGTTGCTTCAACTGGTGGAATAGCTACACAAACACCAGCGGAGTATATGTTTTTATATTTTGGGTTACGTTGGTTCTCATCAATTAACACAAAACCGCGAGGGTTGCATAAACCTTCAACATTCGCAATGGCGTCGATGCCTTTAAAAGCTGGAAGCATCATTGAAAAATTAAAATCCAGTTCATGTTCTTTTAAAAGGTTTCCCGCTGCATCTAGCTCTTCAGCAAATAGTTTGCCATCTTCTACTTTTGTTGTTTTGGCGTTACTGATAAATTTTATATCGTGTGCGCGTAAATCTGATTCAAGCATACTCTTTGAATCACCTACACCACCTAACCCTAGATGACCGATATATGGTTCTGATGTTATATACGTCATTGGGTACTTATTTCGAATTTTACGTTTACGTAACTCGGCATCTACAATAAATGCAAACTCATAAGCAGGGCCGAAACAACTGGCAAAGGGCATAGCGCCGATAACAATAGGGCCTGGGTTATCTAATAAATGCTGGAATTTTTCGTAGGCTGTTGCTGCGTGTTCAGAAGTACAAATTGATGAAGTATATCCATCCGGGCCTGAGCCGGGCACTTCATCAAATGCCAGCTTTGGACCAGTAGCAATAACAAGATAATCGTATTCCAGTGCACTAGCTGACTGAAATTTCAGGGTGTTATTTTCAGCATCTATTTCAGTAACCGTATCAACAATTAAATTAATGCCTTTTTTATCAAGCACGGGTTTTAAAGGTACAGCAATATCTTTCACTGACCGCCAACCAACCGCTACCCACGGATTTGAAGGTGTGAACTGAAAGTGATCACGATTATTAATTATTGTAATAGTGTGTTCTTTGCCTAATTCTTGACGCATTTCATATGCGCAGGGTAAGCCGCCCACACCAGCGCCGATTATTGCAATATGTGCCATTTGTAATCTCCTTGGTTAAATCATTTGAAACTAATGAAAAGGTTATTACAAGTATTAGGCCAAGTTTATATGCCTATATAAATCAAGGGCTTAGGAGTTATATTATAAGTTGTGGGAAGTGACAGTAAAGCCTGACATGTCATGCTTGTCATGACATGTCATGTCAACAGATAGAAAGGGGCTAAATTAATGAATGGATACGTTAGGATTAGAAATGCCATTACGAATTTCATCTTCAGTCGCATCACGAACTTCAAGTACTTTTACCTTAAAATTAGCGACTTTACCTGCAAGAGGGTGATTGCCATCTACAGTTAATTTGTCGCCCTCAATTTTTGAAACCATGAATGTCTTTGATTCACCTTCAGCGTTAGTCATTTCAACCTGGGCGCCTATTTTTCTAAATTGCGGTGGCACGTTTTCCAGATCATCTGTGAAAGTCAAGTCAGGATCGTATTCACCAAAACCTTCCACAGGTGGTAATTCGACTTCAATACTATCGCCAGCTACGCGGCCTTCCATCGCGCGTTCAATTCGCTCAATTAAGCCCATATTGCTGGCCCCGTGGACATAATGTACGGGTAAATCAACCTGCTCTACGACATTTCCCTGATCATCAGTAATGGTGTAAGTGAACTGTACTGCTTTATTTCTACAAATTTTTTGTGATGGCATGATTTCTACTGCTGTTAATATAAATATTTCGTTATTATACATTTATTCGTGGTGCTGCCATAATTAGCAGGCTTAATGTGTTGATAGTAGCAGTGTATAATCAAAGTTTGCGTTATTTTATACACATATTAATTGGGGTTTTAAAGCGCCGTTATAATAGCAATATTAGTGTATAATTATTGACCAGATTTAAATATTTAAGAGATTCAAAATGGAAGCATCCTCCTGTAGTAAAGCCGAACCTTTTGCGCTTCAAGTGTTAGGTGATTCTATGCAGCCTGAGTTTATGGACGGGGTTGTGATTGTTGTTGACCCTGAGGGTATTATCCGTGATGGCTGTTACGTTGTTGCGCTTGATTTAAAAGATGAATATACATTTCGTCAATATCGTGAGTATGATGATAAGCACTATTTAGTGCCATTAAATGATTTATATGAAACAGAAGAGTTTAAAGGGCCTTCACATATAAAAGGTGTTGTTGTTCAGCAGGCCGGTAAAAGACGCAAAGACCGAAGGTTTTATTAAAAATCACTATTCCCGCTAAGTTAATTCGGTTTTAATTTTTAATTACGAATACTAAGGTTGCATCTGTTCAGGTGAAGGTGTTTTGCTAAAATATGCTTCTGCATCGTCTTCATCGACTTCCTGTTCAAACTCATTATATAAAGATAACTCATATTCAAACCAGCCACGCAAGCCGGTTTTAAGAGAAGAAACATTATTAAAACCCATTAACTGCATTGTGAAAGCGGCTAATGCACTTCGGTTACCAGAACGACAAATTACTACAACTTCTTTATCACGAGCGTCTGCAAGTGCGGGTACCGTATCTTCGTAACCCCAGTCGCAGGAGGCTTCCAGAACACCCCTTGGAACATTAATAGAATTTTTAATATGCACTGTGGAAAATTCACCGGGCTCAGTGATATCTATTAGCAAAATCTCATTATCATTATTAAGTTTCTCATGCAGATCCCATGGAAATAATTCATTGATATTTGGTAATACGTCTTCAATAAGTGATCTGAATGTTTTCATTGTTTTTATCCGCTTAAGACTCTTTATTTTGTTTTTGACGTAGACCTTGTTCAACGGCTATTACAGCAGCTTCAACTCTAGAGTGAACTTCTAACTTACGAAGAATGGCTTTAACATGAAGTTTTACAGTACCGTCAGAAATACCTAAATTCCGAGCTATAACTTTATTGCTTTGACCATCCGCAAGTAGGCATAAAATTTCAAGTTCACGCGGAGTGAGTGCAGAGAAGGGCGTTTCTTTCTTTTTTACTTCTATGGGGTCACCCTGAACCATTTTAGCCAGTACATCAGTTAAGCCGTGAGCAACGACACTTTTACCTTTTTCTATATCACGTAAAGCACTCACAAGTTCGTCTGGTTCCATATCTTTTAAAAGATAACCCTGTGCGCCATTTCTCAGCGCTTCAACTAAATCCTGTTCTTCATTGCTGGTAGTCAGCATGACTATAGGTATTTCAACTTTTTGTTCTTTTGCTTTTTGTAATACTTCAAGCCCGCTCATGTCTGGCATGCGTAGATCTAGTAATACAATATCTGGCTTATGTTCATCTATTAACAGAAGGCCTTTAGAACCTTCTGCCACCGCATCGACAACTTCAATGCCTCGTTGTTCAAGTAAGCCCTGTAAGCCAACTCGAAATAGTGCATGATCGTCTATTATTAATACGCGCATACTCAAGAGCTTATCTCCGATAGTCTTTGTAAGGGGTCATGGTCAGTATCACTACTGTAGGTAAAATTAAGCTCAATACGTGTACCTTCATCAGGTTCACTTTCAACGCGTAATTCACCACCAAGGTAATTGGCTCGTTCACTCATTATACTTAAACCTACGTGTTTTCCAGGGTGATCGTTTTCTTTAGGAATTTCAAAACCACGGCCGTCATTTTCAATTAAAATATTATGATGTCCAAACTCATCACAGCGAAACATAAGACGCACATTTTTTGCGTTGCTGTGTTTGCGAATATTATTCATGGCTTCTTGAACGATACGAAAAATATGCATTTCAAGGTTGGGAGGCAGGTCTGAATCGTCCCATTCTTTTTGTAATAATATATGTGTGCCCGAGTCTTTTCTCATGCGCGAAATTAATTTTTCTACCGCAGGAATTAAACCCTGTTTATCTATTGGTGTTCTACAATGGGCGATCAGTTCTCGTAAATCTGAATAGGCTTCGTCTAAACTATTTTCAACTTGCTCAATACCCCGTATTGATTGAAATTCTGCGGTTGGCTGCAAAGTTTCATCGAGTACACGAACCTGAAATCGAAGGCTTGCTAATGTTTGAGCCAGTGAGTCATGTAATTCATTTGCAATTAAACTACGTTCCTGCATGATGATCATGCGACGTGATTCCTGATCCTGTTTAGCTTTTTCGATAGAGTTACAAAGTTGAACTGCCAGTGTAGAGAGTAGTTCATATAAATCATTTTGATTATAAAGTGGTAACTGATTTAATTTAATTCGAATAACACCTAATGTACGATTGTTATTATGTAACGGCAGATAAAAAGATTTGAAATCATCAGATACATCACATAGTAGAATCTCAGCAAGTCGAGTGATATGCTCATTGTCATGTATGATGGAGTTATTGCATAAAGTATCTGCAAGCTCTTTAGTGATTTTAATGCGTTTTTGTTGAGATACTATTTTGGGGTCAATTCCAGAGCCGGTAATATATTCAAGCCAGTTGTTTTCGGTTATTAACCAGACTGATACATTTTGTGCCTGTAGCTCTTCATAGGTTTTTTTACAAAAGAGATTCAGAAGCTCTTTTAATTCACGACCGGCATTTACAGTGCTGGTGATATTGTAAAGTATTTGTTGTGCACGATACTGTTGTAGACTATTGATGGCCTGTTTTTTCTGATTACTAAAGGCTATATAAGATATTACGATGAAAATAGAAATTATCAGTATTATTTGTAGAATTAATGCGAAAGTTTTATTGGTTTCAGTATTAGCTAACCAGAAGCTACTAACAACTAATAATAAGAGTAAAATAAATAATGCAAAAATACAGTTAAACAAATGTCGACTAGACATTTGTTTAACTTCAGAATAAATACGCTCAGAGAGTGACAAAATTATTTATTCAGCTGGTTTTACGTAAGCAGGATCATTAGGGTTCATAAAAATAAACTGC
>JAPHRB010000158.1 GCA_026197015.1 Gammaproteobacteria bacterium
ATAAATCGGGAATGAAGAAGGCACTTTTATTTATGCTTTTTATAAATAAAAGCTTGGTTTTAGCGGGGCGGCATTTCTTTGGTGACTTTCTTTTTGCTGTAGAAAAGAAAGTCACTCGCCTTAAGGGCGAAACCACAGAATTCAAGTTCCCATGAAGCCCAGACATTGTAAGACCAGATCTAAATCCATGATTGATCTCGTTCCCATTCTCCGCGTGGGAATGCATAGGTTTCGATTAAAGGGCGGTTATTTTTTGCTTACTTTTCCAAACCGATTAACATGGGCTGCAGGCAAAAAAGTGAGCAGCCACAAAGGCGAAACCTCAAAACTCATGTTCCCATAATGCTAATACAGTAGAATAAAAATAATGTACGATTAAGTCAGAACAAAAACGATATTAATAAGATTAGATATGAACTACTACATATAAGGCTTATTTTTCATGTTCTAAAAAATGAGTAAAACGTAATACGATTCTTTATTTATCTTCGGCTTTCTTAACACGAATTTTATTACCTGCCACATCCTGATCATTTAAACTTTTAATAGCTGCTTTTGCATCACCTGATTTTGGCATCTCTACAAAACCAAACCCTTTTGAAACTCCGGTGACTTTATCCATAACAACAATACAGGATTGCACAACACCAAAGGGTTCAAATAAATTTTTTAACTCTTCTTCTGTGGTGGTACGAGCAAGATTACGTATTAATAACTTCATTGATTAACCTTATGATTGAAATATTCGTTTATTAGTAAATATCAGTAATATGATAATATTTTTTTTCGTCACCTGGTTTGACTTCTATTTCGTCACCCAGTTTGCTAGATATTATTACCTTACCTAACGGCGATGATGGGGTTACCAGGGTGATTATATTTTGTTTATATTTAACCTTAAGCCCTCCGGCAACCGGACTTATAAAGACATATTGAAAAGTCGACTTTTCATCTTCGAGAATCACCAGATCACCGATAGACACAGTTTGATCGGTTAACCTTTCAGTAACTTTGAGATTTTTAAATGTGATTAAATCTGTTTCACATTCGGCTACTCGTTTAGCTTGCCCATGAGCCAGGTATGAAGCTTCGAGACCAAAGGTATCATACTTGTTTTCTGCTTCGCTCTCTTCAGCTGTGGCTGTTTCAATGGCTCTCTGAACCGCTGCCAGCGCTGCTTGATGTAAATTTTCCAGGTTTAGTATTATTGTCTGAAATAACTCGGTTTTATTCATTTCTTTATATCTTGCAAGTTTTCATGACAACAAAATTTCAATATATGATAATAAAAGTTAACTGACTTTAACTTTCTGAGAGTTAAACTCAACAACCTGACCTTTTTTTATTTTACAGCGTTTTCTTAATTCGACTGTATCGTCAACTTTAACCTGACCTTCTGAAATCAGCACTTTTGCACGGCCACCGCTTTCACATAACCCTGTGATTTTCAGGAGGTTGTTTAACTCTATAAATTCACGGCCCTGTAGCTCAAATGTTTCCATCACTCGTCCTGCTTATAAGGGTCTTTTGGGCGGTATTTTAACTGCATACCCTGTAAGAATTTACGCAGAATCTGGTCTTTACAAACGCGATGGTGTTTATGACCTTTTTTACGAAATAATGCACTTAACTCATGTTTACTAATCGTAAAATCAGCTGTTGTCATCATATTGAGTATATCTTCATCTTTAAGATTTAAGGCTATTTTTAGCTTTCTGAGAATTATATTATTCGTCAGGTGCTTTTCAAGCACAGGTTGTGCGCCTTCTTTTTTACCGCGGTTCTCATCAATTAAGTTATTAAGAAAAATCGCAAGTTGTACATCTTTACACTCCACAAATGCGGGATCATCATCTTTCTTTAACCAGTCACTCATTTGTTCCCGGCTAACCGGCTGGCCTTCAGAACTCATTAATTCCATCATTTTCGAGTCATCGAAGTCAAAGGTATATCGAATTCGGCGTAATATGTCGTTGTTTGTCACATGAATGTCCTAAATTGGGTACGCCATTGTCACAGAACAGGCTATATTAGTGAAGAATAATCTCTATAAATACTGCTTAAACCGCCATAATACACTGATAGTCTATTGATATAGGGTAGCTAAAACATATATCATTTACATATCTCAAACGTATCGTAAAGTTCGGACATGACTAGATGAAAAAGATAGATAACGACAAGCTGGATCAGGTTGTCGCAAAAGCACGAAAAGACGCAGAAACCAGGGGCCATGGTTACCGTGAACGGGCGCTAAAGCTTTACCCGCATATATGTGGGCGCTGCTGCCGTGAGTTTGACAGGGCTAACCTACATGAGTTAACGGTACATCATATTAATCATGATCACGATGACAATCCGGCTGATGGCAGTAACTGGGAGTTATTATGTTTATACTGCCATGATAATGAACACCAGCGTTATGAAGAGCAATTAGCTGAACATGGTATTGTCATGGGCAAAAAAGAACAAGTTGAAGCAACCAATAACCCTTTTGCTAATTTGAAAGATTTACTCAAATAGTCGTCAATTTGGGCCTGTTCATTCAATAAGCTCAAAATCATACTTATCAAACTCAATACCATTTATAATTATAGATAGTTGATGAAGGCCAGTATGGAATTTTCTCGTTGTAATCAATTTGAATGGTTGTTTTCGATTTATTACAGATATCGAGTTTGCTGCATACGCCTTCTCACTAATCTTATAAACTTTTTTAGATAAACTTGCATTGGCCTTTTGATAATAGATTGCATACTCTAACCTTAATTTAGAGTCTGCCTGCGTTTTATTATGTAATTCAAAGTCAAACTCCAACTTTTTACCTATTTTAACCTGTGCTGTACGTATATTAACTTTTTCAACTTTTATACCTTTAATAGAACCAAAACCGAATAGCGCCATAACCTCTGAATTTCCCTGTTTTAATAATGTTCTACTTGCATGTTTAATTAGCCAATCGGTTTTTTTTGATTTACCTTTCCATTTTTTAATTAAATTTATAACAATATCAGGATTATCTTTTGTTATATCGTTTAAATTATTTGCAACACTCTTTCTAACATACTCTGATTCATCATTTTTAAGATTTTCTAAAATAGGTAATATTCTGCCAGGGTTATCTTTTAATACTGGTAAAGCCATTGCCCATGGCAGCCGGGGGCGACAGCCCTCTGTAGAAAAGCGTCTGACATCATGATTTTCATGCTTTGACCAAATCAGCATTTGTTTCATTAACTGATTTGGGTATTTAATAATAAAGGGCCGTACGGCGAATTCACAGCTTGTAAATTTTGTTATTTCACCAAGCGCATTAATAGATGTATCATAATCATCAAGTCCATACTGTTCTATATAATCAGGAATAAACATATATTCCAGTAATAAAGGGCACTGATTATCTTTCAGATGCTGAGTAAATTTAAGTATTAGTGCGACTGCACTTTTATAATCATCTGGCAGGTATTTACCTAAAACGCTAGAAATATGTCGCATTCGCTGTTTTAGTTCTCTATGCTTCCATTCACTATCATAGATATCGTTGAGAAACGATTTTTTATTCAAATCGGGTATGATATGTAATAAGGCTTGTGTGAATCCATCGAAAAACTGACTATTATATATATTTTTTAACGCTTCAGGCATTTGATACATCCATTCATAAATGCTGCTAATTAAGCAAGGTGCGCCGTATATGGCACACCATCGCTTTTGAGGGTTATCAGAAATATAATGATGTTATTTCAAAATCACACGTGCATTAACATTTTGTAACGGTCTGTTATTTGCTTCATGTAATACATGTGAAAATGAACTTATTTGCTTATCCGAAGCACTGACTGTATTTTTCATCACAAACCAACGAACACCTTCTGTGCAAGGTGGTGTTGTTAAAGAGCCATTAAAGCGATAATAATCACGATTTTCAGGTAATAAATCATTGGCTGACATTACTGTTGTTAAACTATGTTTATCACCTGCCTCTTCAGGCATCTTAGACCATGCATTTTTTAGACCTTTATTCTCTGCACCCTTTTCAAACATTACAGCAATAACCGCAAGATTTCCCTTTATATCAGCATGTACAAAATGCGCTTCCATGGGATAGGATTTACCATTTATAACATTTTCACTTGGTGCATGAAAATGAAACTGCAATAATTCAAATGTCTGACCCTCTATCTGAATATGACTGCCCTTCTTATAATTAACTTGCACGGTATGGCCATTATTTAAAATTTCATCACCTGCTTTTTTATAATTAAATGTTATAGGTGTTAACTCAGATTCAATAAACCCGCTCAGGTTTATCGGCGACTGGTTATTTCCTGAACACGCTATATTATCTGCACTTAATTTAGCCCAGTTTTCTGGCCCTTCATGCCCAGAATAAGCCCAATGTGATTTACTACTAGAAAATGCTGATGTTGAGGCAAGCATAACGCAAGCCAGTAATATTGCTTTTTTCATGTTTGATTCCCTGTGTTTTTTAAAAGTGAATACCTTAACCTTCAGGTATTAATAATTTCAGACGTTAATATGTAAGCCCTGAACAGGCACTTTACTTAATATTTTGATGATATCTGAAGGTCGTAATGATAATTTAAAGACCTATAAAAACCAAGTTTACTGCACTTCCAGAGCATTATTTGTAGCTTAATTCAAACTTTTTCACTCGTCAGCTTTATTGCTTACAAGTTGATAACATCTAATGTCATTAATACAGCTTATAATTGGACAACTTACTTAATAATGGATAGCTAACCATATCGTTTCCTCTTCTGGATTTGTACAGTTAACTTTATGCCTGGTATGTGCGGGAATGTTTACATAAGCCCCGGGGTCCATTGATAACTCTTTATCTTCAAAAGTAATTATTGCTGTACCCTTTATAAGCACAACCCATTCATTATGAACTTGATCATACCAGCCAGTTTCAGGTGACTTGTGGCCTTTTGATAAAATGCGCTCTATTTTGATGTTTTCATTATTTATTATTAATTCAAATAGTTCATTATCCAGACTGGCAGGTATTGACGCATATAAATTACCAGACTCTGCTGATTTGTCACTCACATCCTGCTCCTTCGCTTTATTGGCATAAAACACTTATTTTAGAGTCATAATCTGTATCTGTTCGTGTGTTTATACTTACGTTTGATAATATCTTAATAAAATGATATCTGGTTAGCGTTATAACTCTTGTTAATCCTGTGAACGGATATATCAATAATTGTTATCAGGTTGACTAAAATTAATATAAATTTTTTCTTATTCTATATGATCTCAAAGTCTCTGAATCATGTGATTTATGGGGTGTCTTTATTATCTATATTAATCGAAGAATAAAAACGACTTTTCATTCAAACATTAAGAATGCATTTTATAGTTATTTAAGCTGATTCCTTTAGAAGCCTTTATAACAGGCTTTTAGAGAGTAATATATATTTTACATGTTACCAATTTATATTTTTTTGACATAAAAAAAGGGGCTATACAGCCCCTTTTTTTAGTTTTACCAGGAATTACTTCTTCTTAGCAACACGCTTTTTACGACGTTTAGCTGGCTTTTTCTTAGCAGCTTTTGCAGCTGGTGCAGCAGTTCCGCCACTCATGCCTTTAACTAAAGCATCAGCACGTTTTGCTGTTTCTTTAGCTTCAGCTGAAACAGCTTTTGCCTGAGTTTTAACTTCTGCTAACTTTGCTTTTAATGCTACTAATGGATTTGCTTTTTTAGTAACTTTTTTCTTAGTTTTTCTTTTCTTTGCGGCCATGTTTGATACCAGGGTTATTAATGAAATTGGTTCTCATATTCTTTGATTAAAAAGTATACGATTAGGTGTATTGTAGCTAATTTTTTAAGTTTAACAAATAATATTTAAATTAAGTTAAATTAACTTATAATTCTTTAAATATTTCTGCTTCAGAATATGCCAGGAGCAAGGCGTTTTTTTCAACTTTTTTTAAACCTTTTACAACTAATGCATATGAGTGATCAATCATTTTTTTCATTTCATTTAACGGGATGCTGTCATTCAAAATTATGCTATTCCAGTGTAATTTATTCATATGATAACCGGGTATTACCGCTTCATATACATCACGTAAAGCAGCTGCCCTGTATGGCTCACATTTTAAATTCATATACACGTCATTACCTCTGTTAATTAAAATTGCAAATATCTTACTTTTGACCTTAAATACTGCTGCATCAACCCCAAACGGAAAATCTTTTGCTGATTCAGGCTTTTCAAGAAGATATTTTTCAGCTGATTTATAATTCATAGAGTCACTCTAAACGGTCTGTTTTTGTACGTCTATTAATGGTTTTTAATGCCACAAATTTCATTCATTGATGTCTGCTCAAAGAGCACGACATCATTGCTTGATTCATGTGATAACTTGTGTAATTTAATCAGCCATTTTATCTATTCATTCAGCTTAAGCGGGGCCTGTTGCTACTTCAAATATCAGGCTTAACTCATCATAATGCTCATCATGTAATTTATCACCCGTCCGGGTAAGCCGTTCACGAAAATAACCTGTATTTTTCAAAGTATGTTCTGTTTTATGCACGGTTATTTAGTCTTTTTGCTTTTCTCAGGAAAGTCTTTAACCGTCGGTGGCTTCTTCAGGAGGTGTTCACCTTTTTCATAAATAGTTTCCGCTGAGCCGACTATTAAGGAATCTGGATGGCAGGCAACTTTTGTATTTTTATTAGGATAATCCAGTTTATCTAGCAAAAATCGCATCGCATTAATTCGTGCGCGCTTTTTACAGTCAGACTTGATTACTGTCCATGGGGCATCTGCTGTATCTGTGTAGAAAAACATAGCTTCTTTCGCTTCAGTATAATCTTCCCATTTATCCAGCGATGCCATGTCTATAGGACTTAATTTCCACTGTTTTAATGGATCATGTTTGCGCCCCTGAAAACGCCGAAACTGTTCATTTCGACTCACAGAAAACCATAACTTATATAATTTGATACCACTACGCACCAACATTCTCTCAAGCTCTGGTGCCTGACGCATAAACTCCAGGTACTCACCGGGCTGACAAAAACCCATTACCCTTTCCACTCCGGCACGGTTATACCACGAGCGGTCTAACATCACTATCTCACCTGCGCTGGGCATGTGTTGTAAGTAACGCTGAAAATACCATTGACCCTGCTCAAGTTCACTGGGTTTTTCAAGTGCAACAACCCTTGCACCACGCGGATTCATATGTTCCATCATGCGCTTTATTGTGCCGCCCTTACCTGCTGCATCTCGACCTTCAAACAGGATTAGAATTTTCTGACCGGTTTCTTTCACCCATCCCTGCATTTTTAACAGTTCGATCTGTAACTCTTTCTTTAATGATTCATACTCTTTAGTTTTCATTTTTTCAGAATATGGATAATTTGCATCTTCAAATATCTTTCCTTTAGCTAACTGTTGAGTCTCTTCAGTTAATGTCTGATCCTCCCTGTTTGCTGATATTTTAGGCATAGTAAAATTAGCTTCATTTGTCATCTTTTCCTCCGTATAAATAACACTTACACCAAGGAGTATAGCCCTTTATCACGTCATTTATCACTACTGAATATGGCGTTGACTTAGCGCATTTTTCCATGACAATGGTTACTTTACAAAAAAAATA
>JAPHRB010000030.1 GCA_026197015.1 Gammaproteobacteria bacterium
CGTGTATAAGGCTGGAGATTAGAAGTGGCTCGTTATTTAGGTCCTAAGTGTAAATTAAGTCGTCGTGAAGGTGTTGATTTAGAACATAAATCAGGCGTTCGTTCACTAGACAGCAAGTGCAAACTTGAACAAAAACCTGGCCAGCATGGTCCTGGTGCTCGTGGTCGTCTTACAGACTACGGTGTTCAGTTACGCGAAAAACAAAAATTACGTCGTATCTACGGTGTGCTTGAGAAGCAATTTGTAAATTACTACAAAAAAGCGGCTTCACGTAAAGGTTCTACGGGTGAAAACCTGCTGGAATGTCTTGAGACACGTTTAGATAATGTTGTTTACCGCAGTGGTTTTGGTTCAACTCGTAATGAATCTCGCCAACTAATTAGTCATAAATCAATATTGGTTAATGATGTAATTGTAAATATTCCATCTTATGTTGTTAAAGCTGACGATAAAGTTTCTGTTCGTGAAAAATCAAAGAAACAAATTCGTATTAAAGATTCATTAGAGCTAGCAAAGCAACGTGGTATAGCAGACTGGATTTCACTAGACGAAGGTAAGATGGAAGCAACATTTAAATCTGTACCTGAACGTAGCGAATTATCAGCTGATATAAATGAACAGCTCGTTGTTGAACTGTACTCTAAGTAAAGGATACCTCACAGAATGTCAGGCAAATCTGAAGAACTACTAACACCTCGTAATATTGATGTACATCAGTATAACGATACTCATGCGAAAATTGTACTTGAGCCATTAGAAAGAGGCTTTGGTCATACGTTAGGTAATGCACTACGTCGTATTCTGTTATCTTCAATAGAAGGTGCGGCAATCGTAGAAGCTGAAATAGATGGCGTTTTACATGAATACAGCTCAATCGAAGGTGTTCAGGAAGATGTGCTTGATATTCTGCTGAACCTGAAGGGCGTTGCAATAATGATGCACGAGAAATCGGAAACATTATTAACGCTTAAAAAATCAGGACCAGGTGTTGTAACAGCCGGTGATATCGCAACAGATCATGATGTTGAAATTGTTAATCCTGATCATGTTATTGCAAATATCACAGGTAAAGTTGACCTGAACATGACTTTAAAAATCACTAAAGGCCGTGGTTATGTTCCAGCTACACAGCGTAAAGCTGCAGAAGGCGCGGAAACAACTTCAATTGGCGCATTAGCGATTGATGCTTCATTTAGCCCTATTCTACGAGTTAATTACACAGTAGAAAGTGCGCGTGTAGAGCAACGTACAAATCTGGACAAACTGATTCTTGATGTAGAAACCAATGGAACAGTAGATCCTGAAGAAACAATTCGCGTAGCGGCAACTGTATTACAGAAGCAGTTATCAGCATTCGTTAATCTTCAGAGCATTGAAGAAGCAGAGCAGCAAGATGAAGAGGAAGAAATCGATCCTATTCTATTACGCCCTGTAGATGATTTAGAGTTAACTGTTCGTTCAGCGAACTGCTTAAAAGCAGAAAACATCTATTACATCGGTGATTTAATTCAACGTACAGAAGTAGAGTTACTTAAAACTCCAAATCTGGGTAAAAAATCACTGACTGAAATCAAAGACGTTCTGGCATCTCATGGCTTGTCACTTGGTGCACGCCTTGAAAACTGGCCACCAGCGTCTATTCGTGAAAAACAAGCAAGCTAATTATTAATTAGTTTAAATTGCAGAGAATCTGTTTAAGGTAAAAGAAAATGCGTCATCGTCATTCAGGTCGTCAACTAAATAGAAACAGTAGCCATCGTAAAGCTATGTTTCAAAACATGGTTAATTCATTATTCAAACACGAATTAATTAAAACTACTTTGCCAAAAGCAAAAGAGTTACGCCGTTTTGCTGAGCCTTTGATTACATTAGGTAAAGAAGATAGTGTTGCTAACCGTCGTTTAGCATTCAGCAGAATGCGTGATAAAGATATGGTCGGTAAACTGTTTACAGATTTATCGCCACGTTATAAAGAGCGTCCTGGTGGATACTTACGTATTATGAAGTGCGGTTTCCGTGCTGGTGATGCTGCGCCAATGGCTTATGTAGAATTGGTTGATCGCCCGGAACTCGCTGAAGATGCTGTTGAAGTAGAATAACTTTAAATGCATTAAATAAAAAAGCCGGACTTAGTTCCGGCTTTTTTGTGTGTGAAATAAATATTTAAATGGTTATATAAATTAATCTGCTATTTTTAACGTTAGTATGTCACCTAATGATCTACGTATTTCACGAATGCTTAAATGCCTGTTTTCGTATAAAGAATCCCACTGAATGCATTCCAGGGTTCTAACATCAGGCTCCATGGAAGAGCTTAAAAAATAGTAAGTAACGAGACCTGTTATTAATGGGCCACGAGAGCTTACTGAGATATCATTAGATGCAAATTGAATATAACCTTGTGCATATTCTTCATCATCAATAACCTTATGGATGCTAAAAGTAGTTGGAGAAATCACCCTGTCTTTATCTAATATGGTATTCACCGTTAAGCTGCAGTGTGGGTAGTAAATATTTAAACTGCTTTCAACTATAACTTCACCATTCTGAAAAAATGTTCGTCCCAGATTTGCGCGAATGGTTATGTTCTGATTAAGAGTTAATGTAGAGCCAGGTGGAACTGAGTATAAGTAAGAATCTTCATCTTTGATGACTTCATTAGAGCATGATGTGATTGTTAGTAAGAAAAGTATAGCTAAATTTATATATTTCATCTGGTCTGCTCCTGATATTAAATTTCGATCTAAGTTACATTGCTATTGCTTTTGATTGTCAGGGAGAGTCCGCTGCTTTTTAGCGTCCTGTCCCATGTGGTAATTCCGATCAGATTGGCAGTGTCAGGAATCACTCCGTACAGCTCCTGGTGGAATAAATCAGGGGACAGAGCGCCAAAAAACGGCGGTCTTTCCCCGAGGGAGATGTTCCTAAACAGAGTACTTATTATAGTTAATTAAACGATTGAATTTTTGCTTCATTTAGTTTCTACTGCCCTGTTTTTTTTGTTCTTTTCTAATATTGGTTTCAAGTAGTGACCTGTAAATGATGATTCAATTTCACAAACATCTTCAGGCGTGCCTTGAGCTATGATTTCACCACCACCTGTTCCACCTTCAGGTCCAAGATCAATAATCCAGTCAGCTGTTTTTATAATATCTAAATTATGTTCAATAATAATAATAGTATTACCATGATCGCGTAATCTTATAAGAACCTGTAATAACTGTTCTACATCATGAAAGTGCAATCCGGTAGTTGGTTCATCTAGAATGTAAATTGTATTGCCCGTATCTCGTTTAGACAGTTCGCGAGCGAGTTTTATGCGTTGAGCCTCTCCACCAGATAATGTCGTTGCTCTTTGACCAAGTGTTATGTATGAAAGCCCAACATCCATTAATGTCTGAAGTTTTCTATGGATCACCGGCACAGCTTTAAAGAAAACAACTGCATCTTCAATTGTCATCTCTAGTACTTCATTAATGCTTTTACCCTTGTATTTAATATCAAGGGTTTCTCGATTGTAACGTTTACTTTTACAGACATCACAAGGTACATAAATATCAGGTAAAAAATGCATTTCTACTTTTATAACGCCATCACCCTGGCACGCTTCACATCGTCCGCCCTTAACATTAAAACTAAATCGACCTGGCTTATAACCACGCGACCGAGCCTCTTGTGTGCCTGAAAACAATTCACGAATTGGCGTAAATAATCCGGTGTAAGTTGCAGGGTTAGATCGGGGTGTTCTTCCAATAGGTGCCTGATCAATATCAACAACTTTATCAAACTGATCTAAACCTTCGTGACTAATGTATTTTGCTGGAATAAGTGAGGATTTATTTATTTCACGGGCTAAAAGTCTATATAAAGTATCATTTATTAAGGTGGACTTACCAGAGCCGGATACACCTGTTACACAAGTCATTAAACCAAGGGGTATTTCAACATCAACCTGTTTTAAATTATTACTGCTTGCACCGCAAATTTTTAGAACTTGTCCAGTGTGCTGAATCCGCTTTTCGGGTATTTTTATTTCAAGAGCACCGCATAAATATTGCCCTGTTAATGAAGCTGGATTCGACATAACCTCTTTTGGTGTGCCTGCAGCCACAACATGACCGCCGTGTACGCCAGCACCTGGCCCAATATCAATAACGTAATCAGCATTTAAAATGGCATCTTCATCATGTTCAACAACAATGACAGTGTTGCCCAGATCTCGCAAATGAACCAGCGTTGAAAGCAAACGATCGTTGTCTCGTTGATGTAATCCAATTGAGGGTTCATCGAGTATATACATAACACCCACAAGGCCTGCACCAATCTGACTTGCTAATCTAATACGTTGAGCTTCGCCACCTGATAAGGTATCAGAGCTTCTGTCTAGAGATAAATAGTTCAAACCAACGTTTACCAGGAACTGCAAACGAGATGATATTTCTTTAACTATTTTTTCAGCAATTTCGCCTTTGTTACCTTCAAGTTCTAAAGACTGAAAAAAATTAAGGCATTCTAAAATTGATAAATGAGTAATATCAGGAAGCGTCTGGTTACTCACAAAAACATGTCGAGCGCCTTTGTTTAGTCTCCGTCCATTACAGCTTGGGCATGCACGGTCAGTAAAGTATTTGGTCATTTCATCACGTACAGCTGATGATTCTGTTTCTTTAAAGCGGCGCTGCATATTTGGAATGATACCCTCGAAAGGGTGAGTTTTAGTTTTCATAGCGCCCTTGGCTGAAGGGTAGCTAAAATCGATATCTTCTTCACCGCTGCCAAATAATATTATTTGCTGAATACTTTCAGTTAACTCATTAAATGGGGTATCCAGTTCAAAACCGAAATGTTTTTCAAGGCTTTCCAACATTCCGTTATACCAGGCATTACGTCGATCCCAGCCTCGTACAGCACCACCGGGCAAACTTAAAGACGGATTATTAACCACAAGCACTGGATCTATATGTTGTATATGTCCGAGGCCATCACATTCGCCACATGCACCAGCTGGGTTATTAAATGAGAATAAACGGGGCTCTAATTCACTTAAGCTATATCCACATTTAGGACATGCAAAACGAGATGAAAAAACGATATCTTCTTTAGATGAGTTAGCCTGTTCATCCATATAAGCAATACGAGCTATGCCATCTGTCAGATTCAGAGTTGTCTCGAAGGATTCGGCAAGGCGTAATTCTAAATCTTCACGCACTTTAAATCGATCAACCACCACTTCAATTGTGTGTTTAAAGTTCTTTTCTAATTGGGGGGCTTCGTCTATTTCAATAATCTTACCATCAATTCGCGCGCGAATAAAACCCTGTCGTTTTAAGTCTTCGAGCAGTTCTTTGTGCTCTCCCTTGCGATCTTGAACAATAGGCGCAAGTAACATTAATTTGGTTTCAGGTGGTAGCGCGATTACATGATCAACCATTTGTGAAATGGTTTGAGCCGCAAGTGCAACATCATGTTCGGGGCACTTTGGCGTGCCAGCTCTGGCAAATAAGAGCCGCAAATAATCATAAATTTCTGTAACCGTACCAACAGTAGAGCGGGGGTTGTGTGACGTGGTTTTTTGTTCGATAGAAATAGCCGGTGAAAGCCCTTCAATATGATCTATGTCTGGTTTTTCCATTATAGATAAAAATTGGCGTGCATAAGCTGAAAGAGATTCTACATAGCGACGCTGACCTTCGGCAAAAATAGTATCAAATGCTAAAGAGGATTTCCCAGAACCGGATAAGCCTGTAATAACAACCAGTTTATCCCTGGGTATATCCAGATCAATATTTTTCAGGTTATGTGTGCGTGCGCCGCGTATCTGTATCTCGGTAATCATGAAAGCTAAGGCCGTTTTATATGCTGCAAGGTAACGAGCTAGCATAACATATTCTGTGATATTAGCGGGCTCAGTCTGTGTAAATTTAACTATAGGGTTATGTGTCTGGTTAGCTTTAAATGTTACTTAAACGGCTTTGTAATGGTGAAAAAATTTTAATGAAAAGTTAGAAAATCACTTATAGGTGGGCTTTTGACCTATGTCAATCACTAAAAATATAAACGTACTACAGTATATATAACAGATGTATACTTAACATAGAGCCTGTTTGCTCAGGTTAGGATTAGAACTAAACTTATAGTCATTGATATCTGTTGTATTAATTATTAATCGATAAAATGAGGAAAAGCGCATGAAGAAACTAAAACTATTTACAATTGCAGCGGCATTAACCATCGCTTCAACTACAGCAAGTGCCTGGTGGGGCCCGTTCGGTAACAATGGTTATAATAATGGTTACAATAATTACAATAATAATTATAACGGTTATAACGACGGATACGGAAGTGGCCTCGGTGACATGATGGGTGATGGTAATTTTGGCTTTAATATGAGTGGCAGTGGTCGGGGTAGTGGCCAGGGTTACGGTAATGGTTATAACGGTTATAATGGGCGTAATAATTATAATGGTTATAACGGTTATAATGGCTACAATGGTTATGCACCTTATGGTTATGGATATGGCCCGGGACCTTATGGTCGCCCTGCACCTTATGGTTACGCACCAGCGCCTTATGGCTATGCTCCCGCTCCCGTAGCCCCAGCGCCTGCTGCGCCTTAGAAAGTAGTACCGGGTATTTTAAATACTCTGAAGCTGACCTCTAACAGGTCAGCTTTTTTTTGGTAAAAATTAAGTATTTCGCCTGTTTTTTTACAACTGATGTCATTAAAAGGCTGTGACCTCGATGACAACAAGAGTGCGTTTTTAAGGTATGATATCGGCTTTTAAATAATCGAAATTCGGGATTTGTAGACGTTAATGCGAGATAACACTCAGCAGGTAGGTGAGCAAGCGAGCTGGAGCTCCCTGGAAAAACGTGCAGGAGTCTCACTGGCGACAATATATGCAGTGCGCATGTTAGGCCTGTTTATGATACTCCCGGTATTTTCGCTTTATGCTGAGCAATTTGAAGGCTCAACTCCTCTACTGGTAGGTCTGGCACTGGGTATATATGGCCTGACTCAGGCCTTGTTGCAAATTCCTTATGGTATGTTGTCTGATCGTTTTGGACGTAAACCGATGATTACAATCGGTTTGCTGGTGTTTGCGGCGGGCAGCCTGTTAGCGGCTGATGCGAATACTATTTATGATGTCATTATCGGTCGAGCTTTACAGGGTAGCGGGGCAGTAGCCGCTGTTCTTATGGCGCTTGCAGCTGACTTATCTCGGGAAGAACATCGCTTGAAAATGATGGGTTTCATCGGGGTTAGTATTGGTTTTGCTTTCGCCATTGCAATGATCGCCGGGCCCATTCTTAATCAAATTGTCGGTTTGTCGGGAATCTTTATTGTGACCGCGATACTCGCCATATTTGCTTTGGTCATATTATTTGTCTGGGTGCCAAACCCAAAAGAAAGTATCTTCCACAGAGATACACAGGCAAATCCAACATTGTTTAAAACCGTATTAGCAGATACTCAGTTATTACGACTGGATTTTGGTATATTAATACTGCATATGGTGCTCATGGCGACCTTTGTGTCATTTCCATTAGTGTTACAGAATGAAGCGGGTCTGGATTCAGTAGATCACTGGAAACTCTATCTGCCGGTATTTTTACTCAGTGTTGCCATTATGGTGCCATTTATTATTATTGCGGAAACCAAACGTCGTATGAAGCAGATCTTTGTGGGTGCTATTGCGGTATTGGTTGTAGCAGAGCTCAATCTATTTTTTGGTGGAGGCTCTATGTGGCATTTAGCATTAACGATGGTTGTGTTTTTTAGTGCTTTTAATTTACTGGAAGCCAGTTTACCTTCACTGGTTTCCAAAATGTCACCCGCTGATCGTAAGGGCACAGCAATGGGGCTGTATTCGTCGAGCCAGTTTCTGGGAGCCTTTTTCGGGGGGGTGTTAGGTGGGTTGGCATATGAATTCGCAGGGGCTCAGGGCGTTTATCTGATGTGTAGCTTTGCCTTATTGGTATGGTTGCTGTTAGCCTATACAATGAAAAACCCGAGATATGTAAGCACATATCTGTTAAAAATCGGTAAAATAGAGCCGTCAAAAGTAAATCAGATGGTATCTGCTTTAGTTTCGGTGCAGGGCGTGGCTGAAGCGGTAATTCAGCCAGATGAAGGCATCGCGTACCTTAAAGTAGAATTACATGCACTGGATAAAACAGCATTACTGAAGTACTCAATTAACGAAACATAAACGTAACATTGCAGTTAGAATCTGCAGTATTATATTTAAAAACATAGATAATATAGGGCAAAAACATGGCAAGAGGCGTAAATAAAGTAATTCTGGTGGGTACCTGTGGTAAAGACCCTGAAACCCGTTATATGCCTTCCGGCGGCGCAGTAACATCAATTAGTATAGCTACTAATGAAAGCTGGAAAGATAAAAAAACCGGTGAAAAACAAGAGCGTACGGAGTGGCACAATATTACCTTTTTTAATCGTCTTGGTGAAATCGCAGGCGAGTATTTAAAAAAAGGTCAGCAGGTATATATTGAAGGTAGCCTACGCACTGAAAAGTGGCAGGATAAAAGTGGTAATGATCGTTACACTACAAAAATTATTGCCAATGAAATGCAAATGTTAGGTGGTCGGGCAGGTGGTGGTGATTTTGCACCGCAACAGCAGCCTCAGTCTCAGCCGGCTAATGAACCTGCGCCGATGGCACCAGTTGATGATAGTTTTGATGATGATATTCCTTTTTAGCAAACACCATCGTATGTAGCGTATTTTATTTGAGCCCCTAAATATAGGGGCTTTTTTTATGCCAATAAATTCATTTTTGGTTTGTTGTCTTGTAATAAAAAGAACTATAAAAATAAGTATGTGAAACACTAGATAAACTGAGGTTTATCAGCTAAAAATATAATATGCGCTTGAAATGATGTATGAGCAGTACGTGGTGTTATTTATGTCACGGTTTTTGGTCTCCCTGCCTGCACTGTCTGGTTTGAAGAGTGCATGACCACATTGGACGTTTATTCTGTTATGTCCTGAAATTAAAAATGACTAATTTCGATCGTAAAACTCAATTAAATCAATAAGGTGCAGATTATGAATAATCTTGAAATAGAGGGAAATATCATAGAGTTAAGAGCAGATGGTCGATTGCAGAATTCTGTAGACTGGACGCCAGAGCTCGCGCTAGAGTTGGCAAGTAATGAAGGCCTGACATTGACAGATGAACACTGGGATGTGATTAATACAATGCGGGACTATTACAATGACTTTAATACCTCGCCTATTTTAAAATTATTACGTCGAGAATTGACTAAAAAGTATGGCGTAGATCGAGCAACAGAAGATGTTTTAATCGCTCTATTTCCAGGTGGGGTGCAACACCAGGGAAGTCGGATTGCGGGGATTCCCCTTGCCTATCTTGATGCCGAGTTAGATGAGGCATCACGTAACAAGCCTGTACATCCAGATAAACGTTCTACCGGTCATTTTAATGACGTATTTGATTTTAATGGTAAATCCATCATCGTGTATACATCGGGAAACCTGGTCAACCTGGAAGACTGGAATGAAGAGATGGCGGGGGTATTAGCTGAGAAAGAAGGTATTCAGCTGACAGATGAACACTGGGTGGTTATTAACTTTCTGCGTAAGTTCTACTTCCAGTATGGTGTGGCCCCGATGGTGAAAATTCTTATCAAGCACATGACGGATGAGCTGGGTGCAAACGTAGCAAATAAAGAAAGAATGTATCAGTTATTTCCTGGTGGGCCGGCCATGCAAGGCTCACGTATTGCCGGTTTGCCATTTCCACAGGGCTGTATTGAAGATTAGCAGCTAATTATTTGTTATATATGTAAACTGGTTTAAACATATATGATATTTTGTATTAAAGCCGCCCTCAATCAGGGCGGCTTTTTATGGGTATTAAAAACGTATAATAAAACCGCAGTTCGGTATTTCACTAAATGCCTGTAAATACTGTCAGGGCGCGATTGCATTCACCCGTTCAACGGTTAGAATACCTTGAAATAATGAATATTGATTAAGAATTTAGGAATTAGTAAATATGTGCGGAATTGTAGGAGCAGTAGCAGAGCGTAATGTAACGCCTATTTTATTAGAGGGTTTAAGGCGTCTGGAATACAGGGGATACGATTCAGCGGGTATTGCTGTTATAAACGATGCGGGTTATCTGGATCGGATTCGTCGTGTCGGTAAAGTAGAAAATTTATCTGAATCACTAAAAGAACACCCATTAAAAGGCTTTTTAGGTATTGCGCATACCCGCTGGGCGACCCATGGTGAGCCGTCCGAGCCTAATGCTCATCCGCATATTTGTAATAATTCAGTTGCAGTTGTGCATAATGGCATTATTGAAAACCATGGTGAATTACGTGAGCAGCAAAAAGCGAGTGGATATACTTTTACCTCAGGAACCGATACTGAAGTGGTGGTGCATCAGATTGAGCTTTATAAAAAAACCGGTGACGATGTATTGCAAGCAGTAAAAAAAGCCACTCAGGATTTTGAAGGCGCTTATGCATTAGGTGTGATTTCAGTTGATGAACCAGGGCGTTTGATAACTGCTCGCAGCGGCAGCCCATTAGTCATAGGTATAGGTTTTGGTGAATACTTTATCGCTTCTGATGTTGCGGCTCTGTTACCGGTTACGCAACGATTTATATTTTTAGAAGAAGGCGATATTGCAGATATCACAAAAGATAGCCTGGTTATTTATGATAAAAATGACCAGCAGGTTAAACGAGATATCAGCACATCTGAATTAAGTGTTGATGCGGTTAGCCGTGGTGAATTCCGCCACTACATGATGAAAGAAATTCATGAGCAACCTGTTGTTTTAGGTCAGGTACTAGAGGGCAGAATTTATGATGGTAAGGTTTTAGACTCAGCCTTTGGTGCCGAAGCAGGACACGTTTTTGATAAAGTAAAACGAGTGCAGATTATTGCCTGCGGAACATCATTTCATGCCGGCATGGTGGCGCGTTACTGGTTGGAGTCACTGGCGGGTATACCCTGTAATGTAGAAGTTGCATCAGAGTTTCGTTACAGAAACCCGGTTGTCTCGAACGACACCCTGATTGTCACCATTTCCCAGTCCGGTGAAACGGCAGATACACTTGCAGCATTACGTAACCTACAGGAAAAAACAGAGTACTCACTGTCTATTTGTAATGTGCCAGAAAGCTCCCTGGTACGTGAATCAAAATTAGTATTAATGACACGCGCTGGCCCGGAAATAGGCGTGGCATCAACCAAGGCATTTACAACCCAGTTAGTTTGTCTAATGTTAATGACAATTGCTTTAGGAAAACGTCATGGTTTAACTGAAGAGAAAGAAAAACAACTAGTTGAAAATTTAGTTGGTCTGCCTTCTATTATAGAAAGTGTGCTTCAGAACAATCATATAGAAGACTGGGCAGATGAATTTAAAGACACACTAAATTCTATTTTCCTTGGCCGTGGGGTGCAGTATCCAATTGCAATGGAAGGCGCGTTAAAGTTAAAAGAAATTTCCTACATACATGCCGAGGCCTATGCAGCAGGTGAGTTGAAACATGGTCCGTTGGCACTGGTTGACCCGCAAATGCCGATAATCGCAATCGCACCTAAAGATGGCATGCAAGATAAATTAAAGTCTAATTTAATGGAAGTGCTGGCACGTAATGGCGAAGTTTATTTATTCGCAGATGAAAGACTGGATATGAGTGATATGGGTGATATGTGTCATGTAATGACGGTTCCCGCAGTTGAACCGGAAGTGGCCCCCATTTTGTACGCTATACCTATGCAGTTGTTTTCATATTTTGTTGCGGTGAGAAAAGGTACTGACGTAGACCAGCCAAGAAACCTGGCTAAATCGGTTACAGTTGAATAAGTATTCATTCTGTATTAACTATTGTAGAGATACAAAAAAGTTCGCAATTTAGGTTTTAAGTTCGCAATTACGACAAAAAAGATTGCAATTATCCAGGATAGGATTACCTTATATGAGGTAATCCTGAGGATTGTCTTATGCGAAGACGACGTCTCGAATCTTATGATGATTATGAACGAGCGCTCAGAAACGGCTTTGGTCGTGGCTGCGGTGAAGATTACACTCCATGGATTAGGACGCAGGATGTTGCATCCCATGGTCTCTCCTCTAAATTGCCAGGCATCATAGTTCATCGGCAACACCATCTCTTATCAAATCATGAAAGACGTCTCTTTCTATGTGTTGAGTACCAATCAAACGTTATTGATATTAGAGAACAATTCCCATTATTACCTGTAGATTTAACCTCCCGCATCGCCGAACAAGCAGGTATTCCTTATGAAAATCACCGTAAATCTAAAGACCCAAAAGTACTTACTACGGATTTTTTACTAACTATCTCAGAAAATGGGAAAATTCGGTATATAGCAATTTCAGTAAAACCAGCCTCAGAATTGAGGGAGACCCGAGTCAGACAGATATTAGATATTGAGCGCTTATGGTGGTATTTACTTGGTGTTGAATGGAGGTTAGTTACAGATGAGCAGCTAGATAGGCAAATAGCAGATAACCTTGATTGGTTATCGGATGTAAAACGCGGCATCAAGGAAGAATCATTTGAGAAAAATATTCCAGAAAATGCAAGAGAGTTAATTCTTAAAACATTATCTTCTGGTCCGTATTTATGGGAAGTGAGACTAGTAGGACACCCATCTTAAGAAAGTCATAAATATATTTATTTTGTTTTTCACGTAGTTTCAAATAATGAAATTAATTCTAAGTTTTATGAAATAAA
>JAPHRB010000101.1 GCA_026197015.1 Gammaproteobacteria bacterium
GCAAGTTGTGTGGAGAAATTTGTGGGTGTTAATGTCTCGAAAGAAAACGAAAGCGATGAGAAAACCGTTGCTGAGTTATACGAAGAAGCAGATCACTGGCACGTAAATACCGGTGATGAAATCATTCATGCTAAACGTATGGGCGGCAAATTCCGTGACCTTAAATGGAAAGCCATGTCAGTCTGGCTGATCTTCTTTTTAGGCCCCTATATGCGCTGGAATGGAAACCAGGCTGTTTTATTTGATATTCCCAATCGTAAATTCCAGATTTTTGATATCACCATCCTTCCTCAGGACGTATGGTTACTGGCATTAATATTATTATTTTTTGCCATTATGCTTGCCGCAGTCACCTCAGTTGCCGGGCGTGTTTTCTGTGGATATTTCTGTTTTCAAACTATCTGGACAGATATTTTCACAAAAATTGAAGAGATGTTAGAAGGCCCTCCAGCCAGGCGTCGTAAATTAGATGAAGCCCCCTGGGACGCACGAAAAATTCGCCTTAAAGTTATAAAACACAGTTCATGGCTGGCAATTGGTTTTATCACAGGTTTCTCATTTACTGCCTGGTTTACCGACTCATTCCAGTTATGGATGGATGTTCTTACACTTCAAGCCAGTGTCTTTATTTATGTCATGTTAGCTGTTTTTACAGCCGGCACCTACATTCTTGCAGGTTTTATGCGTGAACAAACCTGTTTCTGGTTATGCCCTTACGCACGTATTCAGGGTGTAATGTATGATACTCAAACAGTCTTACCAACCTATGATATCGCTCGCGGTGAACCCAGGGGCAAATTAACAAAGGGTAATGTCGTTGAAGGTAATGGCGACTGTATATCATGTAATCAATGTGTAGCTGTTTGCCCTACCGGTATTGATATACGCGGTGGTCAACAGGAAGGTTGTATCACCTGTGGTTTATGTATTGATGCCTGTGACTCTGTAATGGATAAAATCGGCAAACCACGTGGTCTGATTCGTTACGCTTCGATGAACGAAATGAAACACCTCGAAGTGAAACCTTTTCATAAACGCCCTCGCGTAATGATTTATGCAGGTATTATTGTTTTTGCTGTTACTGGTCTGTTATATGGCCTGACCCATCTTGGAACATATGATTTAAAAGTCATACATGAACGCCAGCCACTTTTTGTACAAATGAGTAGTGGTGATATTCAGAATAAGTATGAATTAAAAATACTTAATAAAACTGATAAGGTAATGAATATTAGTATTTCAGTTAGCGGTGCCGAAGACATAACTACGAAAGGCATCCGTGAAAAAATGACACTAGAACCCAGTAAATTAACATCTTTTACTGTGTTTTTATTGATTCCTAAAAAGAATCTTAAAAAAGCGAGAACCCCGATTTATTTTACAATAGAGTCATATCAGGAGTTCGGAGATTCAATTGAATATCAAAGCATGTTTTATGGGCCTAAATATTCGCACCATGATAAAGAGCGAGATGAAGAGGAAGATAAACATGAACGAGATAAGCATGAACGAAAAGATGATGACTAAAAACAGTATTTCACAGGACAATCCAAAGGCACTTAAAAACCCCTGGGTTTTAGGCTGGCTTGCACTCGTCATTATAGTACTAGGTGTTAACATTGGTTTCATCAGTCTGGCTTTTATCACTAACCCGGGGCTTGTTGATAAAAACTATTATGAAAATGCCGAAGACTATGAAGAAAATCTGGTCAAATACCGCACAGCAAGAGCCTCTCTTGGCTGGAACTACCAGGCAGACTTTCCAGTAAACCCTGTAATTAATAAAAAATCACTATACCGTTTAAGTGTGGTTGATAAAACCGGTATACCATTAACAGATGCCACAATTAAAGTTATGGCTTACCGCCCTTCAGATGCCTCAGCTGATTTTGACGCTTTACTAACTGAAGTCGATGCAGGTATTTACGAGGGTTATATTACATACCCACTCAAAGGCATCTGGGAAATCACCATAAAAATTGAGCTTGAAGATGACCACTATAGCTTTACCAGACGTGCGAGTATTGTAACTGAATAAAAACCAGTCATACGTTATCTCCGATATGTAAATTGAAGATAAAATATCGGAGATAAGAAAACAATTAAACCATGTCTGACACCCCCTCAAAAAACACTTCATGTTTTCACTGCGGCCTACCCGTAAACGATAACAACCGTGTCGAAAAAATAATTCAGCAAACACCCCGGCAGTTTTGCTGTCATGGCTGCAGCTCGGTTTGTGAAATGATTTATGAATCAGGGCTTGAAGGTTTCTACCAGCGAACCCCGGATGGACAATTACTTGCACCACCTCCTGAACCACCACAGGAAACACAACTTTATGATATAGATGAAGTGCAAAGTGAATTTGTTCATAACATGGGCGACTTACGCGATATACATTTAATGGTTGAAGGTATTCACTGCTCTGCCTGTGTCTGGTTAATAGAACGCAGTTTGGGCAAGCTACCCGGCTTAATAGATGTAAAAGTAAACCTCGCTAATAAACGTTTAGTTGTGCGCTGGAATAATACACAAATAAAAATTTCGGATATTATCAAACATCTGGCGAGCATTGGTTATAGCGCGACACCGTTTGACCCGGAATCTGCTGAAGGTGTTATAAAGAAGCAGAATCGCGCTCTATTATTACGCATGGCCTTTGCGGCATTCAGCATGATGAATCTATTGTGGATTTCTATTGCTTTATATAGTGGTGCAGATGAAGGTGAATACAAGTCATTATTTCACTGGGTAGGTTTCATACTTGCCACACCCACTTTGTTTTATTCTGGCTGGCCGTTTTTAAAAGGCGCCTGGACAGGTTTAAAAAACTTAAACCTTACAATGGATGTACCGATAGCCATAGGCGCATCTGCAACCTACTGTTATTCAGTTTTTGTAATGCTCAGCCAAAGCAACGTTGGTGAAGTTTATTACGATACCGTTGTTAACTTTATATTTGTAATTTTAGTTGGTAGATTTCTTGAAGCTAAATCCAAACGTCACGCGGTTTCTGCCACCCAGCGCCTGATGGATTTACAGCCGAGAGTGGCACACGTTTTACGCGACAAGGAAACTCAAATTGTACCGATTCGCGCCATTCAGAAAGATGAAACCATTTTAATAAAACCCGGTGAAAAAGTACCTGTAGATGGAATTGTGTTATCGGGTTCTTCTTCTATTGACGAAGCATTATTAAGCGGTGAAGCTGCTGCGGTTAATAAACAGGCGGGTGATACTTTATCTGCGGGCACCGTCAATATTGAAAATACACTAACCGTAAAAGTAACCGCCACACTAAGAAACACCTCACTTGGTAAAATAATTAGTCTCGTAGAAGAAGCCCAGGCAAGTAAAGCACCGATACAATGCCTGGCGGATCAAATAGTCCCCTGGTTTGTTGCTATCACATTGTTACTTGCAAGCCTGACCTTTGTTTACTGGTTTAGTGACGGCATTGAACATGCCCTGCTCGCAGCAACTTCAGTATTAATTATTACCTGCCCCTGTGCATTTGGCCTGGCTACACCTATGTCTATTGCTGTAGCATCTGGTCTGGCGGCACGTAATGGTGTGTTAATTAAAAATGGTGCGGTACTAGAATATCTGTCCGGGATTAAACATTTTGTATTTGATAAAACCGGCACACTAACTGAAGGAAAAATGCGCGTTAAACAAATAATAATGCTGAATAATACAACTTCAGAAAACAAAGATTTAATATTAGAAAAGATAATACATCTGGAAAGTTTATCAGAACACTCTATTGCCAGTGCAGTTCAACATTATGCAAAAACAATTAATATTACACCTGATTCACAATGTGTTAGTAATTTCGAAAACAAACCCGGATATGGGATTAAAGGTGTGATTGATAAGCAGATAATTATGGCTGGTAATATAAAATTACTTGAAAACAATAATATAAAAATCAACTCTGATCTTATTAATCAATCAGATATACAGGAAGCAAACGGTATTAGCTGCATTCACATAACAATTGATAATATCCATGCAGGTTTTATAACCGTAGCTGATCAATTACGAAAAGATGCGCAAAGCCTTATTAATAACTTACGTCTGGCAGGCATTGAACTCACTATTTTAAGTGGTGATAAAAAGGCAGTAGCAGAATCAATAGCTAATGAACTAGGCGGAATGAATGTCATAGCAGAAGTTTTGCCTGATGAAAAAGATAAAGTCATACAACAACTACAAAACAGTGGTCAGCGAGTAGCCATGATTGGTGATGGAGTAAACGACGCGCCGGCCTTGATACGAGCTGATGTTGGCATTGCCATAGGCTCTGGTACCGATGTTTCCATGGAAAGCGCAGACATTGTATTGTTAAGCAACGAACTTGATAAAATTCGCCTTGCTTCAGACCTGTCTAAACGAACCCTACGCACAATCAGACAAAATATTAGCATGTCAATTGTATATAATATTATAATGGTACCTTTAGCAATGATGGCATTTGTAACCCCATTATTTGCAGCTATTGCCATGCCTGTTAGTTCATTAGCCGTAATAGGTAACGCATCACGCATACGCACACTTTTTAAAAACACAGATTAATATTGAGAAAGTTATGGATGTTATATACGCTTTAATTCCTTTAATGATTGGTCTCGGGCTAATAGGTGTTGTTATTTTTATCTGGTCAGTACGAAGTGGCCAATATGATGATATGGAAGGTGATGCAAACCGCATTTTAATGGATGATGATGATCCCTTATTACCTGATTTTGACGACAATAAAAAAGATAATGTTAAAGATGATAAAAAAAGCTAACTACGTGACAGGCTTAATCACAATTTAAATGTTATTGACCCTGTCATTTAGTTCTAAGAATCCATGAAAAGTCATGGATTCTTTTGTGCCTCCTGTATATTTATATTCGGCTAGCCCTGTAGCCCTTTATTTGCTTAACATTATTACATTTCGTTAACTCACTAAGGTGTATTTGAGACTCGCGTTATCCGTAACATCTGATGTGATGAGGTTATAGTTCATACACTGGGGTTGCACATACATTAATGCTAGCAGCAAGATTAATGAAATACTTATTAAAATTATCTCACCACTGCTTTATGTTGCTCTCTTAACTGTTTAGCTGATTTGACCATACAGTTTAAAGCTTCCTTTACCTCAGGCCATTGCCTGGTTTTAAGACCGCAATCAGGATTTACCCATAACCTTTCGACTGGTATTCGTTCTGCTGCTTTATTCATTAAATTTACAATTTGTTCAGTACTTGGAATATTAGGTGAGTGAATATCATATACACCTGGGCCAATATCATTCGGATAGTTAAAGTCATCAAAAACATCGAGTAACTCCATATCCGAACGGGATGTTTCTATTGTTATTACATCGGCATCCATATCTGCTATAGCTTCTATAATATCGTTAAATTCCGAATAACACATATGTGTATGAATTTGTGTGTCATCTGCAGCAACACTCGCTGTTAAACGAAAAGCTCTTACTGTCCAGTTTAAATATTCAGCCCAGTCTTTCTTGCGTAATGGCAGCCCTTCACGTAATGCAGCCTCATCAATTTGAATAATTTTTATGCCTGCATTCTGCAGGTCATTAACTTCATCACGCAAAGCCAGAGCAATTTGCTCTGCCGTGGTTGAACGAGGTTGATCATCCCTGACAAATGACCAGTTTAAAATTGTTACTGGTCCAGTTAACATGCCTTTCATTGGCTTGTCTGTACATGACTGTGCATATTGAGTCCAGTCTACGGTCATTGCTTTTGGTCGATAAACATCACCGTATATAATAGGTGGTTTTACGCATCTTGAACCATAAGACTGTACCCAGGCATATTGAGTAAACACAAAACCACTTAATAGTTCACCAAAGTATTCAACCATATCATTTCTTTCGGCCTCTCCATGAACTAAAACATCTAAATCAAGACTCTCCTGCTCTTTAACAACATGAGATATTTCGCTCTTCATTTTTTCAATATAACTACTTTTATTTATATTGCCTTTTTTATACTCACTTCTAGCAAAACGTATTTCATTAGTTTGAGGAAAAGAACCTATAGTTGTAGTTGGGAACGTTGGTAAATTTAAAAATTGATGTTGAATTTCACTACGATATTTAAACTTATTATTACGAGACAACATACTGTCTTTAATCGATTTAACACGTGTTTTAATATTTGAAAAGTGAATACGAGGTGAAACACTTCTTGAATTTAATGCATCTCTTGATGACATCAAACTAACTTCAACAGCCTCATCACCTTCATCCAGGGCTTTTCCAATTATATTTAACTCGTCTAATTTCTGAACAGCAAATGATAACCAGCTCTTTAATTCTTTATCGAGTTTTGTTTCTATCGATAAGTCTACTGGTACATGTAATAAAGAGCATGATGGTGCTATCCAGAGTCGGTCACCCAGTTTATCCTGCACTGGTTTTAAAATTTCAAGCGTTTCATCCAGATTGGTTCTCCATACATTTCGACCATCTATTAAACCAACTGAGAGAATTTTATTGTCTGGCAATTTATCCAGAACTTTATTTAACTGACCAATACCTCGTACCGCATCAATATGTAAAGCATCAACAGCAAGATTACATGTTAGAGACAGATTATCTTCTAAATCCCCAAAATAGGTTGCTAAAAGAATATTTAAGTTAGAAATATTCAACTTTCTATACACATACTCAAGTGTACTTTTCCAAATTATGGGTAAATCAAGACATAAAATTGGCTCATCAATCTGCACCCACTCAACACCTAAGGTTTTAATACGAGTTAAAATTTCTTTATACGCTTCTATTAAAGGCGTTATAAGCCTGAGTTTATCAAACTCCTCTCCTTTAATTTTTGCCAGCCATAACCAGGTAAGTGGCCCTGTTAATACTGCTTTTGCATTTATACCTAATTCGTGTGCTTCTTTTATTTCATCAAATAATTTATTAAAACTGAGTTTAAACTTCTGATCTTTATGGATTTCAGGAACTAAATAGTGATAGTTAGTATCAAACCATTTTGTCATTTCACATGCAGCTAAACTCTGCTTATTATCATTCAAACCACGCGCAAGAGAAAAATACGTTGATAAGTCAACCTCGTCTTTTTTAAAGTTGAATCTTTCAGGTATAACTCCTAACAAACAGGACATATCAAGAACCTGATCATAATTCGAAAAATCACCGACAGGGATTAAATCGATTCCTGCATTAGCCTGTAGTTCCCAGTGACGTTTCCTTAAACCCTGACCACATTCTCTTAATTGCTGCTCTGTTACTTTACCTTGCCAGAAATCTTCTGTTATTTTTTTCAACTCTCGATCTGCGCCGATACGTGGAAA
>JAPHRB010000038.1 GCA_026197015.1 Gammaproteobacteria bacterium
CATTACTTCGGGATATAGAAGAAGTTAATAACGTGAGTACACTGTTCTGGCACATCTCCCTCGGTTAGAGCAAAAGCTTCACCAGTTCTGTTACCCTGATTGAGAGCATTAGGAACTGTTCGAGTCAGGTTCTCTACGCTGTCGGCTCTTGATGGCATCGGTTAAGGGGACAGGGCACCAAAAGGCAGCGGTCTTTTCCCGAGGGAGATGCTCTTAGACAGGGCATAACTTAAACTGCACCGTCAAAACCTAATTGTCGCCATGCTTCAAAAACAATGACGGCAACAGAATTTGATAAATTCAAACTCCGACTTTCTGGCAACATGGGAATTCTGATAACCTGCTCAGAAGGCAGACCACTTAAATAATTTTCTGGCAAACCTCGTGTTTCAGGGCCGAAAATAAATGCATCTCCCGACTCAAAATGGGCCTCACTATAGTTCTGCGAACCTTTAGTTGAGCAGGCATATACACGCTTAAAACTATTTTCTAACAGGCATTCATCGAGACTTTTCCATACTTTCATTTTTGCAAACTCAGCGTAATCCAGACCCGCTCTGCGTAGCTTTTTATCATCTATCTCGAAACCTAAAGGCTCTATTAGATGTAACTGCCCACCCATATTCGCGCATAAACGAATAATATTACCTGTATTAGGTGGAATCTCAGGTTCATATAGAATTATAGATATCATTAATATTTCTTTATAATCAAGACTTTAATTTACTTTCTTTATGTAAAACAATAAATAGCTTGTATTAGCCATTGACTAAGTTGTATTTTAGGTCTAAAAACTCTCTTATAAAACAATTATTTAGGGCTTTTTTACCCTGGGCATACTAGCTACTGGCGATATGAAAGAAAACATGCAAAAGCCTACCGTATTACTAATAGATGATGACCCATTAATTACAGAAAGTATCGGCTTTATTCTTAAAAAGCATTACCAGGTTGTTTCGGCTGAATCCCGTGCAGAAGCAAAGCTAACACTAGCTAAACTAGACACTAAACCAGAGCTGGCACTGGTAGACCTTGGTTTACCACCTCTACCCCATGAGCCGGATGAGGGTTTCGCTTTAATTGAAGATTTACTGGCTCATAATTCACAAATGAAAATACTGGTTTTATCCGGCCAAAGCGACGAGGCAAATATGCATCATGCATTAACACTCGGTGCGGTAGATTTTATTCCGAAACCCGCTGACCCTGCATTACTGCTTAGCAGGTTAGATCATCAACTGATGCTTAAGCAGGTTGAAACAAAACGCCGGGATACAAATGAGTCATCTCTTATTATTGGGGATAGCGCCTGCGTTTCTGCTCTTCGTGAACAGATTAGTCAATTTGCAGATACCATATTCCCGGTTTTGATCGAAGGTGAATCCGGCACCGGAAAAGAACTGGTTGCCAGTGCATTACATAAACAAAGTAAACGCGCCAATGAGCCTTATCTTGTTATTAATTGCGCAGCGATTGCTCCCGAATTACTCGAATCTCAATTATTCGGCCATGCAAAAGGTGCTTTTACCGGCGCAGATAAGTCACATAAAGGTTTTTTTGAAGAGGCCGGTAACGGCACCCTGTTTCTCGATGAAATAGGCGAAATGGCTTACGATCTACAGGCTAAATTATTACGTGTATTAGAAAGTGGGGAATATCACCGCATAGGTGAAACACGCAGTATAAAATCTCAGGCACGTATCGTTGCCGCGACTAATAAATTACTGCAAGCAGAAGTTTCTAATGGCAATTTTCGTTCTGATCTTTTCCACCGATTAAGTATTTTGAAAGTACACATGCCACCGGTGCGTGAAAGAGAAAATGATAGCCTTATATTATTACAGCATTTTTTACAGTTCTATGCGGATTCTATAAAACCTGTTGAGCTTGATAAAGCAGCAACACTTGCCTGGAAAGCTTATGATTTTCCGGGTAATGTTCGCGAATTACGTAATATAGTTATTCGTTTATGCACAAAGTACCCGGCGCAGGTAATAAACACAGATCAGTTAAAACAGGAACTGGAACAACAGCTTACTTCTGAAACAGATAACACAGAACAAAACATGTTCAGCAGCCAGTTAATACAGCAACAAATAGCCAGTGGTGAATTTAATTTAAACCTAAAACTAAAAGAACTTGAAGAATTTGTTATTCAACAGGCAATGCAGTTATATAACGGCAATCTCAGTAAGGTAGCTAAAGCACTACAAATTAACCGAACAACCCTTTATAGCCGGATGCAAAAAAAATGATAAACCAATACGGGTGAAATATGTATCTTGAGCATTTTGGCTTACAAAGACCGCCATTTAAAATCACACCAGATACCAGCATGTTTTATAGCGGCAATAACCGTGGTGCGGCTTTAGAGGCTTTAAAGTATGCCATCTCTTCAGGGGAAGGCATTATTAAAGTTGTTGGTGAAGTCGGCTCAGGTAAAACCATGTTATGCCGCATGCTTGAAGTAGAACTGGGCGAAAATATTGAAGTGGTATATATTGCCAACCCCAGCCTGTCACCTGAAAATATTCTGCATGTTATCGCGTTTGAATTAAAACTTAATATCACCTCTGAATCCAGCAAGCTAGAAGTGATGCAAGCACTGCAAAATTATCTATTAGAAAAACATGCCCATAATAAACAGGTTGTTGTGTTTGTTGAAGAAGCTCAGGGTATGCCAATTGAGACACTTGAAGAGATTCGTCTACTTAGTAATTTAGAAACTAATGATGACAAACTTTTACAGATGGTTTTATTTGGGCAGCCAGAGTTAGATGATAAATTACGCAATAACTCTATTCGACAGTTAAAAGAACGCATTACGCATAATTTTTACCTCGACCCATTTCCAGCACAGGATGTTTATAATTATTTAAACTTTAGGATGCGCGCGGTTGGTTACCATGGTCCGGATTTATTTTCTCCAAAAATGGCCAATAATATTGAACGTAAATCAAATGGATTAACGCGACGCATAAATATACTTGCCGATAAAGCATTACTCGCTGCTTATTCAGATGGCGGACATGACATAACAACTAAACACATTAGTTTAGCCGCTAAAGACAGTGATTTTGGACAGGATATTATCTGGCAACCAGTAGCGAAAGCACTCGCCGCTTTGCTGATTATTATAACTTCGATATGGATCGGCACACTATTACCCGGCATTATGTCAGTAACTGATAAACCAATAACGCCTGATCCAGAAAGTGTAACTCAGCAGTCTGCCCAACAAATAACCGCATCTGATAACCCGGCTCCTGCTGTTGAAACCAGACCGTTAAACCAGGCCGCAATATCTAAACAAGCGGAGGTTCAACTATCTCCTGTTATTACTTCTGATACTCAATTAAATAATATACTCACTGATCGTTTACAACAAACGGCTATCTGGCTGAATAATGCACTCGATGATAGTTATACAATCCAGTTAACACTGCTAGATAGCGAATTAGAAAATGATGCTATTCGCTTTCTTAAAATGACTAGTGGTTACCTGAATCCCCAGAACATCTATATCTATGAAGTCTCAATCCGCGGGAGAATGTTTTACAGTGTGCTATACAATGAGTATATAGAACGTAATCAGGCTACAAACCAGTTACAACAGCTGCCGCCTCGTCTTAAGAAAAGCAACCCCTACTTAAGAACCATAAAAGGCATAAAGGCAGATATTAAGAAAACCAGACAACCGGGAAATCTCTGACAAAGTGATGAAATTTTACAGTATGAAACAACTTATTTCTAAAAAGCTGCCTATAAATCAAGCTTCACTGGCTATATTGTGTCTTTCCGTTTGTTTGATTTCCTGTGGCCCGACTCGCCCACCAGAGCCATCTGAAGGGCATCTTGATAAAACTCAGGAAAAGCAGCAGAGCATCCCGGAGGCTGTGTCTCAAACTACCTTATTACCGGTTCCTGAAGCTCGACCTCAAGTCGAGACCTATACCGTTGTTGTGAGTGGTGTCACGGTAAAAGACCTTTTGTTCTCAATGGCAAGGGACGCACAAATCAACCTAGATATACATGATGATATAGAAGGTACGGTCACTTTAAATGCGATTGATCAAACGCTGCAACAAATATTAGAGCGCGTTTCGCAACAGGCTGACATTCGATACAATCTTGAAGACAATACTTTACGTGTTCGCGCTGACAAACCCTATTTAGCAACTTATACAGTTGACTACGTTAATATTTCAAGGGTTTCTAAAGGTATTATACGAGTTGCTACCAATATTGGTTCAACCGGACAAGGTAGCATCGGCGATTCAGAAAACAGTGGCGGTAGTGAAGATGAAAATAACAGTTCTCTTACAGAGGTTTTATTAACTTCAGATAATAAATTCTGGCAAACCCTTACTCATAATATTATCGAGATACTTTACAAGAAAGGCGAGGGCACTGATACCGAAACAACGCCAACGGCTAACACAGCACAAACCAATATGGTTGATAACAATAATGATGTTATTGTAAATCGTGAATCCGGTTTAATTATGGTTCGCGCACCATATCGAAAACATAAAGAAATACAACTTTTTATTGATAGAGTGCTTAACACATCAAAACGTCAGGTTATGATTGAAGCAACTATTGCTGAAATAAAATTGAGCGACCGATACCAGGCTGGTGTTGACTGGACTGTAGTTGCTGAAGACCCCACATCAGGTGTTAATGTACTCACTAATTTAGCCGGCAATAATTTAGCTCAATCTCCTTTTTCGCAATTTACCCTGAATGACACAATTGGTGGCAACCAGGTTAGTATGACTTTAAAAGCGCTGGAACAGTTTGGTGATGTACAGGTACTATCCAGTCCCAAAGTCATGGCTATTAATAATCAACCGGCCATATTAAAAGTTGTAGACAATATTGTTTATTTTGAAATGAATGTTGATACCTCACTTTCAGAAACTCAGTCACTGACATCATTTGAAACTGAAATTAAAACGGTTCCTGTTGGTTTTGTTATGGCCGTTACACCCTTTATAAATGATCATGAAGCGGTTACTTTAAATATTCGCCCTACCATTTCGCGGGTCATTGATTCAGTAGAAGATCCTAACCCTGCATTTAAAAATGCGGGAGTTATCTCTGAGGTTCCTGTAATACAAATAAGAGAAATTGAATCTATCTTAACCATTAACAGTGGTGACACTGCGGTGATTGGTGGCCTTATGCAAGATACTGTAAACGACAATGAATCAGGCATACCCTTTCTTTCTTCAATTCCCTTAATTGGTTCTCTGTTTAGATATGATGATGATTACCGTGAAAAATCTGAGCTAATTATATTTATACGGCCGGTTGTCATTCATCATGCAAGTTTAACCGGTGATTTGTCCGAGTATCAAAAATTTTTACCCCAGCCAATAAATGCGCCTGAATCAAAAAAATCTGAAACAGACAAGCTGGATGCTTCAGCCAAAGAAACAACTGAGTAACAGGGGAAAGAGATGAGCCTGTTACTTGATGCATTAAAAAAAGCAGCTGATGATAAAATTAAAAACACAGCTAATAATACTTCTGCTGGCGCTGATGACAGCACAAAAGACAGTGTAACGGTTGCTAAAACAGAAATCGAACAGGATAGTACCGATAACTTAGCAATAGGTGAGCCGGCTAATACTGATATCACGCAAACGGAAAGCCTTGAGTTAGAACTCGATTTTGAAGCTGAAACAACGGACACCACAAGCGAAATAGACAAAGCAATAAACGATGACTTTCCACAAGTCGATGACACAGTAATAACCAAAGCAGATAAGGAGCCTGAACCTGAAAAGACAACTGATGTTATTGATGAAATTAACAGCAACGACTTAGATGACTCTCCGCTTGATCTAACAGAAGAAAAAAATTCACTTGAATCATCAACAGTTATAGATAACGAAGAGACACCTAATAGTGAAAACGTTATTGTTTCTAATGACGAAAATGTAATTGATAATAATTCGCTTGAAGAGGATATTCATGAAAAGCCAGAAATAACGGCAGACACAACGCCGCAATCACCTGCTAAACCAACGATTGATAGAAGCAGCTCTAATCATGCACAGCAGAGAGCCAGTAAAAAAATTGAAAATGAGCAGGCATTATCCGCGCTTATTAATAAAAGTAATCAATATAGTAGAAGCGAAAAATTGAAGAAAAATATTACTATAGCCATATTAATCACACTTATACTTATAGGCTCTGCTTTATATTTTTATATTGAAATGCAAACCACAAGCCAGGACTTATATATAACTCAGAATAGTTCAGCTGTGAATCGCGAAGCAGATATACAAAATGTAATACCGCCGCCTGCTCAGCCTTTAAGCCCGCCTAAACAGAATATTGTAAAACCTGCAAATACTACTTCACAAATCAAACCCGTGACAAAACCACCTGTAATTAACAAACCACGTGTTACTCAAAAAGCCCGTACACAACCCATAAGTTTTGTACGCACAAATAAACCAGACCCTATACATGTTTTATTAGGTGAGGCTTATAAGGCTTTTCATAATGAAGATTATAGAAAATCAGAATCACTTTATAAAAAAGTAAAAACCCGTGAACCTAAAAACAGAGATGCTTTATTAGGTCTGGCTGCGATAGGCATTAAAGAAAAACGATTTGAATATGCACGACAAAAATATCAGTATTTATTAAAACTAAATCCACGAGACAGTCTTGCTATTGCAGGTATAAGTAGCATAGAAAGTAGAGTTGATCCTCAGCTAAATGAGTCGCAACTTAAATTTATGTTAAAACAGCAACCAGATTCTGCTCACCTTTATTTTGCTTTAGGTAGTCAATATTCATCACAAAATAAATGGGCAGAAGCTCAGTCAGCTTTTTTTAGCGCCTGGTCAGCAGAAAACAAAAATGCCGACTATGCCTATAACCTGGCTGTTAGCCTTGATCATCTTGACAAGAAAAAACAGGCACTGGATTTTTACCAGCTAAGCCTTAAGTTAAAGCAGGCTTCAAGCGGAAATTTTTCAAAAATTGATACTGAGCAACGCATTCATACTCTACAAGGGAAAAGTTTATGAGCCAGAATGCACCTGAAACAATAGCTGATATAGGGGCGGCACTCAGAGCCAGAAAAAAACGACTCGGTGAAGAACTGATTCATCAGGGGCTGATCACTGAAGATCAGGTTAGTATCGCCCTTAAAGAAC
>JAPHRB010000081.1 GCA_026197015.1 Gammaproteobacteria bacterium
CGCAGGTACTCGTGGCCCTGTTACCGAGAAGCTTCAAACCTTATATTTTGATGTGGTTCATGGTAGAAAAAATATCGAAGATAACTGGTTAACTACAATCAAGTAGGGGCGTTCTTGTGACGTTCTTTTTTGTTAGTGTAATAAAACGGGTATAACCTTAAAGAGAAGACAGATGACGGCTCAGGAAAGTTTATCGACACCGAATGCAAAAAATAGCTATGAAGTTACACAAAATGATGTTCCGGTGCATTGTCCTATGCCAGGAAGCAGTTTATGGGACTCACATCCACGGGTTTATATAGCATTTAATAAAAATGGTGATGGTAAATGCCCGTATTGCGGTGCTGAGTATCATTTGAAAGAAAAATAGTTAGTAACTGATGAATCAGGCGTTGCCTAAAAGAAACAACGACTCCTGATGGCGTATTTAACTAATCTCTAAAATTTATAGTATTTTAGTTTTTTGCGCATCTGTAATTTACGGCCTAAATTTAACGGTTTCGATTTCAAATCACTTTTATCTGAATTTATAAAATTTACAGTAGCATCCAGTATCCGTTCAGCTGCGTGACCATCCCGTAACGGATGAATTGTCAAAGCATAATTCTCTATTTCATTCATGAGCTCTTTGGGTCTGGATAATGCTTTATCAAGTGCAGGCTCAATTTGATCAATTAACTTCACATCAATCAAATGAGGCCCGGGAACTGAGGTATTAAAGGTTACTACAGGTTTATTAAGTAATAGATATTCTATGAAAATAGAAGACGTATCACAGAGCATGGCATCAGCCGCATAAAGCATGGGTATTATTTCTTCACCTGGCTCAATAAAGGTGAGATTTTGGCTTTTTATATCACGATAAAGTTTAATCACTTCAGGGTCTGACTTAGGATGCAAAGTAACTAACCAGTGCCACTTTCCTGATGCAGCCATTTTTTTTATATGGTCAATTAAAATGGGGGCAGATGTAAGTTTGGGGCTAAAGGTTGAAGCATAAAATATTACAGGCTTGTCAGTATTAATTGTTTCTTTAAGTTTATTTTTCTCTTTACAGTTGAACATAGGATCCAGTTTGGACCAGCCGGTTTCAGCTACTCTGAAGTAACCATAATCAGTGGCTAACTTTTGAAAAGGCAGAGTTGTGTCTGGGCCCTGAGTGCAATAAAGGTCAAAGTGTCCCCTTATTCGAAAATGATCCTGGCTGCTATTGGCACGTTTTCCCACGTTGAATCCATGGAAAATTTCAACTTTGATACCAGGGAAAAAATCAGGCACCCAGTTGGTGGGTACAAAAACTGCGTCAGCATTAAAATTTTGTACATCCTCAACGGTGTTAAGTAAAGGTGCGTCCTGTGCTGTTAAATAGTTTGGTATTTTATGTATATACCAGGCAACTTTGTCTCCGCGCTGCAAAATGGCCTGTTGAAGAGGGCGTAAAATTGGGTAGCTATAGAGTTGTTCAGCAAAAAGCAGGTATTTTTTCATGGTCATGAGTATAATACGATTAACACGCATGTGGTATAGGCTATTAATATAGCTGTTATGAAATATGAGGGCTAGTTAAAGCCTGGATTAAATATGAAATCAAAATTATCGGTTGCCATTATTTGTAAAAATGAAGAAAGCAGAATAAGACGCTGTCTTGAATCTGTTTCATGGGTAGATGAGATTGTTGTTGTTGATTCTGGTAGCACAGATAAAACGCTTGAAATAGTTGCAGAATATACTGATAAAATATATAGCAATACTGAGTGGCCTGGTTTTGGCTTGCAAAAGAGACTTGCTGTAGAAAAAGCCAGTAATGACTGGGTGTTAGCACTGGACTCGGATGAAGTGGTGAGTGAAGAGCTCAGAGATGAAATTATAGAGTTATTACCAACGTTTGATGAAGATTGTGTGTACCGTATAAATAGATTAACTCACTTTTGTAATAAGTTTATTTACCATAGTGGCTGGCATCCAGATAAGATTGTTCGTTTATTTAATAAAAAGCATTACACATATAATGACAAATATGTACATGAAACTGTGGAATGCAAGGCTGCAAAAAAAATCGACTTGCAGGGTAAGTTATATCATTACACTTTTGAATCATTAGAAGAGTATATGAATAAAAGAAATGGGTATGCGAAAGCATGGGCTGATAGTCAATATAAGAAAGGTCGAAAAACATCGACATTAGAAATTATAGGGCGCTCCCTTTTTGCTTTTATTCGACATTATATTATACGCCTGGGCGTACTTGATGGTTATCATGGGTTTTTAATTTCAGTTATACAAATGCAATATACATTTAATAAGTATAATTTTTTAAGATTCAGGTATGAGTCTGAGAGTTAATAAGAGAAAAGCAATAATGAGTTTGGTTAGATATTTTAATAAGTTTCGCAGAGAGTTATATAAACCTTTATCTAAAATTTGCCTGAAACAGGCAAAAACAGATTATTTCGGTCTAAAATTAAATGTGCCTATATTGCATGGTCTGGGCGCAGGATTTCTTGTTGCTGATGATAAGTGGATGTCTGATTGTCTTGCCGTATTTTTAAAGAAAAAGCAGGGGAGCATCGTCGATATTGGTGTGAATATAGGGCTTTATATGGTCAAGCTAAAAGCACTTGATCAGCAGCGTAATTATATTGGCTTTGAGCCTAATGCTGTTTGTAATTACTATACGCAAGAGCTTATTAGATCAAATAACTTTCAGAATGTACGTATTTTACCATTTGCTTTATCGGATAAGAAAGAGCTGAGAACTTTTTATATAAGAAGAAAAGCAGACAAAATGGGGTCATTAAATGATTATGCCCGTTTTGGAGAAACAGATAAGTTTGCATTTGATTTGTTTACATTCCCTGCGGATGAGTTTTTTGAGATGTTAGCTCCTGAGGCTTTATGTGCGTTTAAAATAGATGTTGAAGGTTCTGAATTAGAGGTGTTACGAGGTCTTGCCGGTACAGTTGCAAAATATAAACCCTATCTGTTTTGTGAGATATGGCAGTTACCAGAAGCTGGCCATCCCACATATGATGAGAAATTGAGAAGATTAAAATTAATACGTGAGCTTATGCAATCTATCGATTATAAGATATTAGGCGTATCCTCAAAAAATCCTGCTGATGTTAATGTGCTTAATACTTTAGAAAGTTTTGATGGTAGTCACCGTCGAGATTATATACTGGTTCATGAATCTGAAGCCGATGATCTGTGTAATGAACTAAGAAATATTTAAGTTTATATATGTATTCATCAGTAAGCCCACCAAAAAAAATATGTATATTACGTCTCTCGGCCATCGGTGATGTAACGCATGTTTTGCCCGTTCTTAGATCTATACAACAACAGTGGCCTGAAACAGAAATAAGCTGGATTTGTGGAAAGTTTGAATATAAATTTCTTAAAGTTATAAGTGGTGTAAGGTTTATCGTCTTTGATAAAAAAAATGGCTTAAAAGAATATAGAAAATTATGGGCCTCACTTAAAAATGAGCATTTTGATGTTTTGCTTCAAATGCAGGTGGCCGGCAGAGCAAATATAGCAAGTTTGGGTATTAAAGCTAAAATCAAGCTGGGTTGGGATAAGGCAAGATCAAGGGACTTTCATCAATTTTTTATAAACGAACATATAAAACAGCAAAAACAGCAACATCAGGTGCAGGGTTTTTTGTCGTTTGCCAGATCGCTGGGTTTACAGGCAGAAACGCCAGTATGGAATATACCTGTTACAGATGAAGCTAAATTATTTGCAGATAAATATATAGAAAAAAATAAACCTGTAATGGTTATATCCGCCTGTTCGAGTCACAAATTACGTAACTGGTTTGCCGATCGATATGCACAATTAGCAGATTATGCTATCAATCAATATGATATGCAGGTTGTTCTAAGTGGTGGCCCTTCAGAGTTAGAGCTTAATATGGCCCAGAATATTGAGTTCAATATGCAGAATCAGGCCTTAAATCTGGTAGGAAAAGATACACTGGAGCAGTTGCCAGGGCTGTTAAGTAAGGCCACTGTTGTTGTGTCACCTGACTCAGGGCCAGCGCATATTGCAAATGCACTAGCAGTACCTGTTATCGGTTTATACGCATGTACCTGGAGCAAACGCAGTGGCCCTTATAATTCTCTGGACTATTGTGTAGACAAATTTGAAATTGCAGCTGAAAAGTTTCTAAATAAATCAGCAGACGATTTACGTTGGGGAACAAAAATTGAATTGCCCGGTGTGATGGAATTAATCAGCGTTGATGAAGTATGTAAAAAGCTTGATCATGTTATGGCAGATGATAAGCTGAAAAAATAAAGCAATAGTGATTTAGCTATCTAAAAGACTTTCAAAGTAATTAATATAACGTTCAACTGTTTTGCTGTGTGACATTTTACCAAGTAAAACTTTAGGACTGTTATCTGATAGCGACTTTAATAACTCTGCAGAGTCGTGAAGTTCCCGTACCTTATTGGCTATAGCATCAGAATCACCAACGGCGACGATACAGCCATTAACCCCGTCATCAATGATCTCCATGCTTCCAGGGTTCGCGGATGCAACCACAGGTGTTCCATAAGCCATGGATTCAAGCACAACACGAGGCAGGCCTTCACCTGAAATTGAGGGCTGTATCAGAATGTCACTTGCAGAAATAAGTTCAGGTGCATCATTTCTATAACCCGCAAGATGTATCCTCTGTTTCATTTTGCTGTTGTTAATTAAACTGTTGTATGGTTCTTTATGCATGCCATTACCAACTAACAAAAGATGGAAGTTTTCAATATCTGCAAGTTTATTAGTCGCTTGAAGAGCAATATGAATGCCTTTGTGGGGTCGCGCATTGGTTACACAAATGGCTGTAAAATCGTCTTTCTTTATTCCAAACTCATTTAAGTCAGCAGGTTTTTTATTATACCAACTTAAATCGTGACCTTTGTATATAGAGATAATCTTTTTATTTTTTAGAATTTTTTTAGATACAACATATTTATAAACATATTCTGAAACGCATATAATACCATCGACTCTTGGGTGTAAAGTACCCAGATAACTACCCGGGTCATGCCAGTATAAACCGCTTGCTGTTCCGCGATAGGCCACCAGTTTGGCTGGCGTACCAATACAGGCAAATGCTGCATTTGGTATGGATTTTGAGTTGGTTGCATAAACGATATCAATCGATTTTTGTTTTATTGTTTGACGAATTAAACGAATAGATTCGATGCTCAGTTTTTTTGTTATCGGTTTCTCAATAACATCTATGTTATTTTTAATAAATAATTCTTTATAGGGTGCATTTTCATGTGTGATGATCGAGATGTTATGCCCAGCTTTTGCAAGGCTTATATAAATTTCGTGTTCAGGACGAAGGCTATTAAACGAACAATCACTAGATGTGCAGGCCAGAATATTCATTATTAAATTTTTTCAGCAGTAACGGTAAGTAACCAGACTACACCATTTGATTTTGCTTCTGCTACCTGTTCTTCCGGGTAACTGGTGATTTCAATTGGCCAGTCATTAAATTCATTCTGACTAGGTGTATATCGTTGTAATGGTGAATAATCTTCTCGCCATTTTTCAATATGAACATTTTTCCATTGGTCTTCGGGAAAAAGAGATCTTACTTTATCTACATCACCCATAATGAACATTTCATTGCCGTGGAAATGTACAGGGGCATCTAGATAAACGCTTCCACCGGGTTTTAGTACGCGTTTAATTTCAGTAATACAATCGGGGTAAGATGACGGCTCACGTACACCACCTGCTTTTTGCCCCCAGTGCTCAATAGATTGCACTGCAAAAACCATATCAAATGTTTTGTCTGGAAATGGAACATGAGTGGCATGTCCATAACCGCCTTTACCAATAACCGGGGTTTCATTTTTCGGGCGTCTGGGTTCGACGCCTGTCCATGTGCCACCGCTACGCTGAATTAGTTTTTTAGCCAGTTTAAATCGGCCAAAACCTATTTCTAGTACGTCTTTGTTTTTGCAATCAAAAAAATGTGCCTCAATACTTGAAACGACACATTTGCGCAGTGGGGTACCGAAATTAATGTTACATGCCTGTTTTTTTTCATTAAAACTAGGGCAATTTGCACATGAAATTACACGACAGTTATCAATATTCTGCCAGTACTGGTGATTCCATTTTTTCGCACAGGTTTTCGGGTTTATTCTTAAACTATGCCAGCGTTTGAGTATTGATTCTTTTTTTGAGTGCATGAGAAGTGTTTTCTACGTATAGTCCTGATAAGATTTTTCTTCAACAATATCAGATTTCAAATAAAGATTTATCCGTTTTTTAACATCAGCTCGAATGTCATTTGTTACATAAACGCTACGCGCCAGTTCAATAAAACGAGTTTCAA
>JAPHRB010000146.1 GCA_026197015.1 Gammaproteobacteria bacterium
AAAAAAATTAATGATCAATATGGGCATATTGCAGGTGATCGAGTACTCAAATATATATGTGACTTTTATCGTGATACATTAAGGAAAAGTGATTTTTTAGGCCGATATGGAGGCGAAGAGTTTCTGCTCATCCTCCCTGAAACCAGTCAGGATGTAGCTCTTGAATTAATGAACAACGCCCGAACAAATATGTTAAAACAAAAAACAGTTATTGGGGAAACACCGATTGATGTGACTGTATCAGCCGGTGTTTCTGAAGTTAGACCTGAAGATAAAAATGCATGGCAGGCTGTGGAACGTGCTGATGAAGCTTTATATAAGGCAAAAGCATCAGGCCGTGATCGGGTGAAAAAATATATATAATTCTATTTTTCTGTGCTGTTAATCAAATGTAATAAAGCCAGAAAATAATCCAGGAAAAAAGCTTCATGTCAGATGTGTATGTAGGTCGTCAACCCATTTATAATAAAGGCCTTGGGGTTTATGGTTATGAGTTGCTTTTTAGAGCGGGAGAAGAAAATGCAGCCGCCATGGGTGAGTTAACTGCTGATGGTGCAACATCAACAACTATTATTAATAGCTTTCTGGAGATTGGCTTAGATAAACTTGTAGGAACAAGACAGGCGTTTATTAATTTAACAGAACAGTTTCTGCTTGACGAAAATGCTTTGCCAATTTCACCTCAGCAGGTGGTGCTGGAAATTCTCGAAGATATTCCTATAACCGCTAAGTTGATTAAGGCGGTAGAGCGCTTAAAAGCAGCGGGTTTTACGATTGCCCTGGATGATTACATTTTTAACCCCTCACACAAACCTATTGTCTCTCTGGTTGATATTATTAAAATTGATATTATGCAGTTAAATCAGAAAGAATTAATAACACATGTGAAGATTTTAAAAAAATATGATGCACTTTTACTCGCTGAAAAAGTTGAAACGATGGAAGAGTTTGAGTTTTGCCGTGAGCTGGGTTTTGATTACTTTCAGGGGTATTTTTTAAGTCGACCGCGAATTATTAAAAGTAAAAAAATGCCAAGTAATAAACTGGCAGTGCTTAATTTGCTCTCAGTATTGAATAATGCGAAAGCGGAAGTGGAAGATTTAGAAGAAGCTATTAGTTTTGATGTATCAATGAGTTATAAAATGCTTAAGTTAATTAACTCACCCTTTTTCGGATTTAGAAATAAAGTAGATTCAATTAAACATGCTATTGTTATTTTAGGTAGAAACCAGTTACGTAGCTGGGCATCAATGATTGCCATGTCTAAATTAGATGACAGGCCATCAGAGATGATACATATTGCAATGACTCGGGGAAAGATGTGTGAGTTACTAGCAGAACAGGCCAATTTAGGCTCAGTTGAAACTTATTTCACCGCAGGCATGTTCTCTGCTCTTGATATATTAATGGAACGAAAAATTAGTAGTTTGATTGAACCCTTGCCACTGAGTAATGATGTGGTGGTCGCCTTATTGAAACGAGAAGGCAAAATGGGAGAAGCTATAAACTGCGCTCTAGCTTATGAAATGTCTAAACCCGAAACTGCGCAGTTTGCTGATCTTAGTTCTAATGATATGTTTGTAGCGCATATAGAAGCGATTACCTGGGCTAATATGGTTGTGGATACCTTATAGGTTACTTAGCCCTTAAAGCCTTCCAGAAAATCCACAGCCAGTCGCTAAACTTTAAACGAGGGCGACTGAATAAATCATCAGTTTCTTTATCGAGTTTTAATAAAATATTAGATGCTGCAGCAATAATCATTCGAATTTCAAAACCAAATCGGCCTTTTAGAGATTTACCTAATGGCGCACCTCCCTGCAATAACTTATGTGCCCGTTCATATTGTTTGCGCATCAATAGAATCATCGGCCCATCAGTGCGGCGACTGTTAAAGTAAGTTTCATTTACAAATGAAGCACGTATTTCATCCTGAGGGATATAAATGCGACCCAGTTCAGCATAGTCCTGTGCCATGTCCTGATAAAAATTAATTAATTGAAGGGAGCTGCATATAGCATCAGACTGCCCCAGGCTTATACGATCTGTCTGGCCGTATAAATGTAACATTAAACGCCCTACCGGGTTAGCAGAGCGACGACAGTACTGCATGAGTTCGCCAAAATCGGCGTAGCGTTTTTTTGTAATATCCTGTTTAAAGGCATCAATTAAATCCAGGAATAACTCTTTGGGTAAAGAAAACCGTTTCACAGTATCTGCTAGTGCAATGAGAACAGGGTCAGAGCTGTCAACATCAGCATAAAGGTCATTTATTTGCTGGTTTAGCTGTTCCAGCTCAGACAGTCTTTGCTCGTCTGTTAAGTCGCCTTCATCGGCAAAGTCATCGGCCCGGCGCGCAAAGGCATAAATAGCGGCTGTTGGCAGACGCATTCGACGGGGTAATATCCATGAGGCCACCGGAAAATTTTCATAATGATTTTTTGAAATATTAAGGCAGTGTTTATAGGCTTGTTTAGTGTTCATATATTCAGGGTATCAAAACAATGCTAACTGGAGCTGAGTCAGGATAGTATAATCTACACATGAAGTATGCAAACCTTGAATGGCGTGATGGCCAGCCTTATAACCCTGAATTCGATGATGTCTATTTTTCTATTGATAACGGTATAGAAGAAACTGAGCATGTTTTTATACATCATAATCAGTTGCAGGCGCGTTTTACTGAAAATAAAAAGCCTTCGTTTGTGATAACAGAAACGGGGTTTGGTTCGGGGCTTAATTTCTTAATAACCGTTAAACACTGGCTCGAACTCAGTGAAGCACAGCAAACACTGACGTTCTATTCAGTTGAAAATTCGCCTTTTTCACTTCAGGACATAATTATCGCGCAAGAATCATGGCCTGAACTGAGTTACATAGCTGAGCAGCTGCAGCAGCAATATAATGTTGCGAGTCACGGTTTTCATTTGTTTGATTTATTTGCAGGGCGTGTAAAACTGGTGTTAATGATTGGCGATGTGCAGGATATGTTGCCACAAATGCAGGTCAGAGTTGATGCCTGGTTTCTAGACGGTTTCGCGCCAGGTTGTAACCCTGATATGTGGAGCGATAGTGTTTTTTCGCATATTAAACGTTTAAGTCAGAAAGACACTACAATAAGCACTTATACCGCAGCTGGTTTTGTAAAACGGGCCCTGATAGCACAAGGTTTTGATGTAAAAAAGGTGAGTGGCACCGGTAACAAACGCCATATGTTAACTGCAAGGTTAAACCATGAAGATGCATTGGTGCAAACAGTAAGCCAGCCGTGGTTTGAGCCCTTGCCACATAAGATAACAGAAAAAAAAGTGACAATTATAGGCGGCGGTTTAGCAGGGATTTGCAGCGCATGGGCATTGGTTAAACGGGGTTTTCAAGTTGAAATAATTGAAAAGGCAGCTGAATATGCTACAAAGGCTTCGGGAAACCCTGCTGGTATGTTGATGCCTCGTTTAAGCCTGGAAGACTCTGCGGATGCGGAGTTTTCTACTTCGGCCTATTTATATGCATTACGTAGTTTGCAAATAATAGACCCAGAACAAAAAAACTGGCAACAAACAGGTGGTATGCAACTGGCTAGTAGTGAGCGAATTAAAAAACAGATAACTGACTACCCTGAAGATGTTTCACTAGTTAAGGCTATGGATGCAAAAGAGGCAAGTGAGCTCAGTGGTCTGTTAATTAACAAAACCGTTCATTATTTTCCACAGGCTGCCTGTGTTTACCCTAAAAAATTGTTAAGTTATATGATTAACGAAATGGGAGAGGCGTTGAGTTTTACCTATAATACTCATGTGGATTCAATCGTTTATGAAAATCAGCAGTGGCAATTACTTGGTAATGATGAAATAGTACATAAGACGTCCTGTCTTATATTAGCTAATGCCTGGAACGTTAAACAGTTTTCTCAACTCAAACATCTTGAACTTAGACCTGCCCGTGGTCAATTAAGTTATTATAAAGCTAACCAGCAAAGTATTAAGTTGAAAGTGCCTCTATCATTTGAGGCCTACCTTATGCCGGAAAATAACGGCTTACATGTTTCTGGTGCGAGCTTTGAGCTAAATGACGAAACTACTCAATTAAGAGAGTCAGAATTTCAGGATAATTTGCAAAGTATCAAACACGAGTTTGATGACCTGTTTGATAAAGAGGATATAAGCGGTGGCAGGGCCTCAGTGCGTGCGGTGACAGCGGATAGACTGCCAATCGTAGGGCATGTTATTGATTTTAATAAAGCGCTTAATGATTATGCTGACCTGTATAAAGGAAAAATGCCCTCCAGCTATCCACGAGCTGAAATGTTACCAGGTTTATTCGTAAATACAGGTTATGGCGCGAGAGGATTTAGTAGTGCATTTTTGTGTTCTGAGTTATTAGCGACGAAGATATGTGATGAGCCCTTGCCTGTATCAAGCAGGGTGCGATATGCTCTGGATTCATCAAGGTTTTTAATTCGTTCTGTTAGAAAAAAAAGAACTAATATTTAAATTTGTTATTCTGATGCCGAGTTCAGTCAGGATGTAAGTGATTTTAACGTAATACAATAACCTCGGTTTATGATGAAATCATAGGGTAATGGCAAAGTATTTAAAAAGCAGGGTATTTTAGTAATGCAATATTATTTAGTGTTTATTTCTCTAATGGTTTTATCTTTTACATTACATGCATCATGTAAAGATGAGGCCAGAGCTGGTGTCAACTGGACAGGCTGTGATAAAAGTGATCTGGATTTAACGGGTGTTGATTTGCAAGGTGCTATTTTAAGACGTGTAAATTTTACTAACACTAATCTGTCGAATGCGCGTTTACAGGGTGCTGATTTTAGTTTTTCAGTATTGGAGAATACAAAATTTCAAAAGTCACGTATGGAAAAAACAAAACTCAATAATGCTAAAATTACTCAGGCTGACTTTTCATTAACGATACTTGATTCTGCACGATTTAGTCGTGCACAGATAGATAAAACAACTTTTAAAGAAAGCAAACTGAGTAAAACCGATTTTTATGATGCGAAAGTAACCGAGAGTGATTTCCAGGGTGCGCAGATAGATGTGGCAAATTTTAGCAGGGCCAAACTTATACGTGCTGATTTTAAAAAAACAATGGGTGAAAAAGTGGACTTTAATCAGGCCGATCTGGAAGGTGCTAACTTTACAGGTGCCGTTTTAACTTCAGCAAATTTTGTAAAGGCAAATTTGTTAAATGCAATATTTGATAATGCAGATCTAAGTGCCGCCTCAATTCAGGGCGCAGTCATAGACGGAGCCAGTTTTAATAAAACTAAACTGAGTAGCACGATTTGGGTCAAATATCAGCGCTGTCGCAATGGTTCTATTACTGTTTGTGAATAATTTTTTATAAAAGTGATTTTAATGTCGCTTTAAAGGTTTCAATGCGTTTTAAATTAACCCCCATATCACTGTGACCTACACGAGAAGCTGAGCGAATATGGATGAGCTTGCCTTCAGTGTCGATACGTAATTCAAAGTCATCAACATATCTAAATATACTGGAAGTATAAGTTGCAGCAATATAGTTTTCTTCATTATTGGAAATAATCCCGCCAGTTGACTGAATGGCTTCAATTATTTTTTGTAGATTAAGCTCGTTATACTCTATTGCGTTGATGTAGTGCGATTTGTGGTTCGGGTATTCAGTGCATATGCAATTGGGTTTATCAGAGCAGGGTGTCAAACGTGAATCGACAAGGCCGGGAGCTGAAGCGGAATGTGATTTGAAACCCAGATAAAAGAAATAGGCTAAACCCGTGATGAGGAGTATTAAAATAATAATTGATAATATTTTCATTGGGTTTATATGACCTTTGCTGAAATAAAGTCTAAAATTAATAACTGATATTATATTCAGGTATTATAAGCACTAACCCCGGTTGATGCTTATAATTAGTTCGATTTATTTACAAACTGCATCAATAGCACTAAATCTGGCCTTCTATGTGTTGTGTATTGTCTGCAGCTAATGAAGTGTTACGTAGCGTTGTTCCTCTCCTGACAGTGAAGTTTGCACCTTGTCACATAACCCTTTTATCAGATCGTTCCCGTAATGCCTGTTCTGACCTCATGATATGGATTAACGCGTGACTGTTTGTGAGTTAATTCTGTGTGTAATAGTTTGCCTGAATTATGCACTGTTTATTAAGCAATTTATGTTGCCTATTTGAAGATGTTTATACATATTGAATATACCAAAATTAGAATTCCCATGTGACCCCGGTTAATAATTCTCGCCCGCGATTAGCAACACCCTCGGTTAAAACTGCATTAGCCCCGGGTGTTGAATAATCTTCATCGAGCAGGTTTTTGACCTGTATGTAAAATTGCAATTGAGGTGCAAAGTTATAATTCATTTTAGCAAACAATAACCAGTAATCTTCAAGCTCGATTCGATTATCCTCACTACCTCCTGTAGCCATTTCTCGTGTGTCAGTGTAAGTGGCAATTAAATTGGTGTTTAATTTCTTATAGTGATAATTAATAATGAATGAAGCAAGCTGGTTACTTTCATGGAATGATAGTTCAGGGAGTTCATTAAATTTGGTATAACTGGCTCGTATTAACCATTGAGCGTTGAGTTCATGAGAAAATTCAAATTCAACACCTTTAGAGCCTTGCTGATCGGCATTGGTATATTGTAATTGCCCATTACCTGTTATGGTCTGTACGATTGAGTCTTCAAATTTGTTTTTAAAAAAACCTAAAGAAAAACCCGATTCTTGCAATTGGGCCACCCAGATTAGTTCTAAACTTCTTACCGTTTCGGCTTTCAGGTCAGGGTTACCTAAAAGGCGAACATTATTTTGTAAATTAAGTTCATTTTCTGCGGGAGCTCTAAAGGCCTCACCATAAAGTAACTTTAAATTATGCTGAGGGTTAATTTCCTGAACTATGCCTATACGAGGGCTAATTTGTGAGCCTATATGAGAAAAATCATCATAACGTAAGCCCAGAGTTAATTGAGTTTTTGCAAATAACTGGTGCTGTAACTGCGTATATAAACCGACTATGTTACGACTTGAGCTGGCCTGTACGCTTGTTGTTGGTTGTAAAATGTCGTAATAAGTTACCGGGTTTATAGCGTTAGCCAGTTCGCCTACATCGAAATTATTTTCAGCTATAACTTCCTCTGTATCAATGCGTCTTAACTCCAGACCAAATTGTAAATCACTTTTATTATTAATGATCCAGTTGTTATGAATTAAAACGCGTGTTTCACTGAAGTCCCCAAAGCTGGGGCTAACTAATAATGGGTCATTACTTAAAGGCGAGCTTTCAGGTGGGTTGCCGTCATTAAAAAAGCCAGCAGGCAATAATTGTGCTGAAAGTGTTAGTTCTGAGCGACTATAGCTAATTCGGGCATATGAATTAACTGATTGCCAGCTAAAATCATGCTGTAGTGCAATAGAGCTGAGCATGGCATCGCGCTCATTGAAGTCATTTGATAAACCATCGGCTTCATAGAAATTTTCACTGTTAAACTGGTTATGCTGTATGTGTAGCTGGTTATTATTCCAGTGGGCCTTGATGTTTAGATTGGCCAGTTTACGCGGATCATCTGTATTGATACGGTCAGCACTGAAAGTGTCCTGTACATTGTAATTATCACCATTATCCGCTTCAAAGTGTGCAAACACATCAATGCCTGCCTTGCCAATACTTGATGACGATTGCAGGTACATTTGTTTACGATCAAAACTGCCCACACTGGCGCTTAATACATTCTCATCTGAGCGGCTAATAATATTAATCACTCCCATCATGGCATTTGAGCCATATACAGAGGCACCGGGGCCTCGCATAAACTCAACGCGTTCAATATTGATTAAAGGATATTTTGGTATTAGTTCCGCGCTGCCACTGGTGCCAGGGTCTTGCAGTCGTTGGCCATCTACTAACACAAGAATTTCTGCTGATGGTTGAGCAATACGCCTGCCGCGAGAGGAGAAGGGGTATGCCAATGATGAAAAAGAAGAGCGAGAGGACTGAAAACCGGGAACCAGATTCATTAATTCATCAAGGGTGTCCAGGCCCATGCGATGAATTTCACTATAGGTGTACACAGTAACTGCTGAAGGCACTGTTTTAAAACTTTCTGTTGTTAGAGTGGAACCGGTTATTTCAACCTGTAGAAGCTCCTGAAGTGACATTGACAAAAAGTCTTCAGCTTCTTGGTGTGCATATAATACTGGAGAAAATAACAAGGTTATTATTAAGGTTCTAAGCATTATTTATTATTTTATAATCTTAATTAGTCATATTTATAAAATAATAGCAGTAAATCCTACTTTTTGTGCGGGAATGTAGTTATTTGACCTGATAGCGACTTATTTAAACTAAATATACTGAAGCAGGTGCATTTTTATGTGTTTTTCGTTAAAAACTTATCCAGATGGTTGGCAAACGCCATTCGGTCGCTTTTATTAAGGGCCGACTGACCTCCGGTATCAATACCACTAGAGCGTAATGTGTCCATAAAATCACGCATATTTAAACGAGATTTAATATTTGCCCTGGTCAGTAACTCGCCTCGTGGGCTCAGGCAGGTTGCGCCTTTTTCAATGGCTTCATCAGCGAGTGGTATATCGCTGGTAATGACCAGGTCACCTGAATCAAGTCGGGAGACTATTTCATCGTCGGCGACATCAAATCCGTGGGATACCTGCATAAAATTAATCAGCTGAGAAGACGGCACGTTTATCACATGATTTGCAACCAGGGTCATGCGGGTGTTTGTTCGTTCTGCAGCTTTAAATAATATTTCTTTTATTACTACAGGGCAGGCATCTGCATCAACCCATATTTTCATAAAGCCTTTCTCATTTGTTGCTCATCAAAACCATGAATAATTTCTTTATTAATTATTACCAGAGGTGTGCCTCTACCACCCAGTAAATAAAACATTTGCATGTGTTTTTCTGAGCGATTTATATCGTATTCTTTAAAAGCTAAATTATGCTTTTTGAAAAACTCTTTAGTGATGTAACAGTAAGGGCAGTTTTCTGTGCTGTACATAACAATATCAGGTGGGTTTGATTTTGTTAATACAAGCGGTTCATCTGATAACATTTGTTTAGAATAGTGCTGCACAAGAAAGAATCCGGCGATAAATAATATGAAAATTATTATTGCGGGTTGTTTATAAAATGCAGTTCTGGTTTTTTTAGTATTCATCGTATTAACTTAGTGACTTTTCATCGATGCTTCGTATTTTGCTTCAACTTCATTTACCTTGTCGGCTGCAATAAAGTCTTTCCATTTTTGCTGTGGGATATTTGACATTGCCGTGGCTACATAGTCTGCACACTTTGGGCACTTAAAGAAGAAAGTGTGTTTATTCTGGCAAGTGTGAGTGTCTATTGCGTAATCATCTAACTCAAGTTCACAATTGAATTTTTTGCAAAATCGCGGAAATTCATAATTATCATGATCCATGTTTTTTTACTCTGTAGGGGAAGTATTACTGTATCAAATTTCAGGCATGAAATAACCTGAATTATTGCCAGATTAAAGACCTTTTAACCCTCGCGGCCATCAATTCTGGCACTCAGGTACATAGGCGCATATTTAATAAACCAGACAGATAAACTAAGCAGCCACAAGGCAGCAGCAATTAAATTTAAATTATTACTTATCAGAACATTATCATACTGAAGATCTGAGAAAACACGCATAATCGCAGTTAGTTGTAAACCTAGAAACAGCAGCCAGCTTGCTTTGTCTAATATCAACATCCGTCCGGAGTGTCCCATTGTTACGCGTGATGCCATAGCGATAAGCAGGGATGCAAAAAAACCAATAGTAATGGCATGTAGTGGTGATCTGCCCAGAATATAATGACCGGTCGTCTGTAAGAGCAGGCTTTGTATACTGAATAAAAACAGGCCTATAAATAACCAGAAAAAGGCCATATGTAATACCGCTAGTAAGCGGTCTTTAAAACTGCGAAGTAATTGCCAGCGAACGCTATGTAGTAACGCAATGGCGGCTAAAGGTATATCGGCTAAAAACAACCACTCAGGTTGATTAAATATACTTAATAAAAAATGACTTATACAGCCAGTTAAAAATAACCATAAGCTAAAAGCAGGCTGAAAAATGCTGTAGTTATCAATAACATTACTACTGAAAAAGGGTAACATCCGATGACTAACAGTGAATAACAGAGGTAGTAAATATAACCAGATTCCAATCGTTAATGTTAATTCCATAAATTGCCAGTTATCACTGTAAAGCCACCAGCCATAACTGCTTACACCCAAAGCACCTGCTATGAGTGCACACAGAGCCACTGTCTCATAACGTTTATTTTGTGAAGGCGCCTGTTTATATGTTTGATAAAGAATATAAATGCCGTATAACCAGCCAGATAGAAATATAGCGAGGCCTGAAAATAAAGATGATAGATTAAAAAACAGGCTAACTTCGAAAATAAGTAGGCCGCTATTGAGCATAATAAATGGTGTTATGTATTGCTCTTTATCTATCGGTTTTGTATTCATCCAACGGGGGAATACCGTCATTAAAAAACCAAAAATGAAGAAAATAAACAAACCATAGATCATTATAAAACCATGGGCCCAGGTAGAGGGTATTTGTGTGTTCAGCGGTGCCCATAAACTGGTATATCTGCCGAGAAGTTCAATTGACCAGATGAGTACAGGTAGGATCAGCTGGATGGCGCCACTAAAAAAAAACAACCGGTGTGGCGCTGCGTTAAAGGTATTCCAGAAGGCTTTCATATATGGTTTCTATAATTTAAATAGTAATTGTAAGTGTTGTCGGTTTTAATTGGCTTAACGAAGGTCAATTTTGCTATGTCATTGTATCGGTTTGATTGTAGTTGTTCGTATCTGATCTTACAATGTTTGGGTTTCTGGGAATTTGGTTTCTGTGGTTTCGCCCTTATGGCGAGTGACTTTCTTTTCAGCAGCAAAAAGAAAGTCACCAAAGAAATGCCGCCCCGCTAAAACCAAGCTTTTATTTATAAAAAGCATAAATAAAAGTGCCTTCTTCATTCCCGATTTAT
>JAPHRB010000048.1 GCA_026197015.1 Gammaproteobacteria bacterium
CATATCAAAAGCAGCTTGAGTCACATTGCGTAATTTATTCCAGTGTAACTCGGGTAGTAAAAGATTTAATTGAGTGTTATTTTTAGAGGTAATACGCGCAATAAGTCTATTTTTGTTGCCATTTGCATCGGCGATATTCTGTAAATAGGCTGGGCTATTTGTATCGAGATGTATATGAATTTTCTGATCAGGTTTAATAGTTGCAATTAACGTTGCCTTATTAAGTGTCAGGTTTAGCTGGTTAGATGAGTTCCCGGTATTTGAATAAGATACTTGATGAATAATACCATTTTTATAGGTATTTGAAATTTCATCTTGAATATCCTGTCCTACTGCGAACAGGAGTCCTATAATAATTAGGCCCGCCCAGATTTTATTAAGCATTAACAAATCATCCCGAATGAGCCATGAATATTAAGGTAATTAAAAAAAATGTACAAACTAGTATGGATATTAAGTGGTTTATTGTTAGTTAATAATGCTTTTGCCAACAAAGATCGAAACTGGTCCAAAGTGGTTAATAGTGTAACTGATTCGATTGTAACAATAAGGGTTGATGCGGTACGCTCTTTTGATACAGCAAGGAGCAGCTCGGCACAGGCAACTGGTTTTGTAGTGGATGCAAAAAGAGGTATTGTACTTACCAATCGCCATGTGGTTCAGCCGGGCCCGGTGGTTGCAGAGGCATTATTTGCAAATCGTGAAGAAATTGAATTAAAACCAATTTATCGAGACCCTGTACATGATTTTGGTTTTTTTCAGTATGAGCCGTCTGCATTAAAATTTATCAAACCAAAAAGTTTACCCATTAGACCCAAAGAAGCCATTGTAGGTCGTGAAATAAGAGTCGTAGGAAATGATGCGGGCGAACAGCTCTCCATTCTTGCGGGAACGCTTGCCAGAACTGATCGTCAGGCTCCTTATTATGGTCGAGGTAAATACAATGATTTTAATACGTTTTATTATCAATCTGCATCGGGTGTTTCAGGAGGCTCATCTGGTTCTCCTGTTATTGATATCAGGGGAAATGTTATAGCATTAAATGCGGGTGGTTCAATTAAAGCGTCTTCAAGTTATTTTCTACCACTGCAACGCGTGAAAAGGGCGTTGAAATTAATTCAGCAAAACGAGCCTGTTAGTCGTGGCACCTTACAGACAACATTTGATTATAAACCATATGATGAAGTTAGGCGTTTAGGTTTAAGGCCAAAAATAGAAGCCAGATTACGTAAAGTAAATCATGGGGTAGGTTTGATGGTGGTGAGAAGGAGCCTGCCGGGAACAGACGCGCAAACGTTATTACGCCCGGGTGATATTTTAATTAAAGGCTCTGCTGCTAATGATAAATTAAAATGGATACGGCGATTTGATGAGTTGGAATCGCTTCTTGATGATAATGTGAATAAGGAAATTAATTTACGTGTTGAGCGAAATGGGCATGCGGTTGATCTAAAAATAAAAGTTGATAACTTACACTCTTTAACACCAGATAAATATTTAACATTTGGGCAATCAATAGTTCATAACTTGTCATACCAGCAGGCGCGTCACCTAAATCGTGCGGTTGAAGGGGTTTATGTTTCTCAGCCAGGATATGCTCTGGCGACAGCGGGAGTTCCCACTGGAGCGGTTATATTATCAATCAATAATAGCAATGTTAAAAATATAGACGATGTAGAAAAAATACTCAATTCATTAGCTGACCGTCAACAGGCAACCTTAAAATATATTACATTTAAAGAAAGTCAGCGTATGCATGTATCTATTATGCGCATGGATAGAAGGTGGTTCGCTCTGAAAAAATGTTACCGAGATGATAGGCAGGGGATATGGCCGTGCGAAACTCTGGCGAAAAATAATGCGAGCGAAAAGATAGATAAAGCAGAGGTTAAATTTATTGAATATAAGGATGAACGAGCAAATAAATTATCATCCTCTATAGTGTCAGTACAGTTTGATATCCCTTATAACATAAATGGTATTGATGACTCTCATTATACCGGTGCAGGTCTGGTTGTTAATAAAAAAGACGGTTTGATACTGGTAGACAGGAATACAGTGCCTATGAGTTTAGGTGATGTCAGGGTGGTTTTTGCCGGGGCACTGGATATACCTGCAAAAGTAGTTTTTGTGCATCCCCTGCATAACCTGTCAATCATTCAATACGACCCAATGTTGCTGGGTGATACTGAAATAAAAGAGGTAGAGTTTGTAAATGAAAGTTTAGAAGCCGGGGATAAGGTCTGGTTAGTTGCGCTAAAAAATGGCCAGGAATTATTGGTGGAAGAAACAAGAATATCCGCCATTGATGCGCTGGACTTTTCGCCTCCCAAAATACCTATGTTTAGAGAATCAAATATGGATGCGATTAGCCTGAATAACCCACCAACGAGCAGAGGTGGCGTGCTTAGTAATGAAGATGGCGAGGCGCTTGCTGTGTGGCTGAGTTTTGCTTATGGAAGCGGTAATAAAATAAAACAATATGAGTGGGGCGTGCCAGCTGAAATAGTAATAGAGTTATTAGAACAATGGAAATGCTGTAAACAGTTTGCAATAAAATCACTGGAGGTTGAACTTTCAACTTTATCAATTGCTCAGGCCAGGAAATTAGGGCTTTCTGATAAGTGGACAAGTCGATTGCAAACAGGGGATGCAAGGCGGCAGGTTATTGTTGTGTCCAGGCGAGTTGCGGGCTCTGATGCTGAATTGAAATTATTAGAGGGTGATTTGATTTTGGCAATAGATGGAAAGGTGGTTCGAAACTATAGAGATGTTGAAAAATACTCAAATAAAGATGAGGTTGATTTAACAATAAGTCGTTTAGGAAAAGAAATTAACGTGCAAGTTAAAACCAGGTCACTTGATGGTTTAGGTGTTAAAAAAGTAATTCAGTGGGCAGGTGCTTTAATACAGGAGCCATATAGAGAAATTTCATTACAAAGAGGCATAAAACCTGAAGGCGTTTATGTTAGTTATCTTTATCATGGTAGCCCGGCAAACAGAAGCAGCTTAAGCACAATGTTACGTATTGTTGAGTTTAACGGTGAGTTGGTTGAGAGCATGGAAGGTTTTAAACTGTTAACTGAAAAATATAAAGATGAAAAGTTTATCCAGTTAAAAGTGCTGGATTTAATCAATCGGGAATCAGTTATCAGCCTTAAACAGAATACGTATTATTGGCCTACTATAGAAATTGAGAAAAATAATAATGAGTGGTCCAGGTTGTAATTGATATTCAGGTGGCTGCTGGCCTGCACTGTTTAGTTCTCGTGGTATCACTAAGGGGTAGGGCGCTCCATATCGATAGAAGTGGGCGGCGGTCTATCCCCGATGGATATGTTCCAGGCCAGTGTGTTTTTAAAAACTATTTAAGTAGGCTGTTTAGATTTATAAAAAAATATTTTTTATTTTTTAAAAACAGTATTACCTTTAATGATAGTTTGTATTACTTTTCCTTTGAAGTTCCAGCCTGAGAAAGGTGTGTTCTTGCCGTGACTTAACATTTCGTCAATACTAAATACCCATTCTTTTTGAGGATCAATTAAGCATAAGTTTGCAAATTGACCTACTGAAAGATGTCCGGCGTTTAGTCCTAATATTTTTGCAGGGTTACAGGTAAGGCTGGCAATCGCCGTATTCAATTCAAGGCTGCCATTCTCAACCAGTTTTAATGTCAGGGGTAATAAGGTTTCAATGCTTGAAATACCGGGTTCTGTTGCAGGGTAGGGTGCCAGTTTTGCATCGGGTTCATGTGGTTGATGGTCGGAACAAATGCAATTGATAATGCCTTCTGCTAAGCCGTGGCGTAGCGCGTTCATATCTCGTTGTGAACGAAGGGGGGGGATAACATGGTAAAGACTGTTAAAACTGCTGATATCCATGTCGGTGAGATGTAACTGGTGTGCCGCTACATCGGCTGTTACCTTTAAACCATTTGCTTTAGCGTCATTGATTAATTCAATGCTTCTTGCGCAGGATAAACGGCCAAAGTGGATGCGGATATCTGTGTCACGAATCATTTCTAAAATTTGTGCAATGGGTGCGGTTTCTGCAGCGTAGGGTATTGCGTTTAAACCCAGTCTGCTTGCAATGGCGCCCTCATGCGCGCAACCATTTTCACTTAGATGTTCATCCTGGGCTTCAATAAAAACCGTAATGTTATGTGTGGATGCGTATTCGAATGCACGGCGTAAAATTAAAGGGTTATTGATTGCATTACGTGCATTGCTAACGCCGACACAGCCTGCGCGTTTTAAGCTGGCCATTTCACTTAGATGTTCACCTTTTAAACCGGCAGTTAATGCGCCCATAGTGTAGACATGTGTTTTTTTTGCCAGTTTGGCTTTTCGTAAAATTAATTCTACTACGGCGGGTTCGTCTATAACCGGATCGGTATCAGGGGGGACGCATAAAGTCGTTATACCAGCACTTGCCGCGGCTAATGTTTCAGTTTCTATATTGGCTTTTTGTTCAAGTCCGGGCTCACGTAAACGTGCGCTAATATCAACAATGCCGGGAATTAACCAGAGATTACTTGCATCGATGACTTCATCAGCTGTAAATTTTTCAGGTGCGCTGCCAACAGCGGCGACTTTCTGGTCGCGTATGTACAGGTCGGTTGTTTCATCAAAATTATTTTTAGGATCAATGATACGGGCATTTTTTATCAGGATGTTTTTCACTGTTTTTTCTCCTGATCTTGCATTTTAATATTACCGCCTAGCGTCATTGACATGACTGCCATGCGTACTGCAATGCCGTAAGTGACCTGGTCTAAAATGACAGAGTGATCACCATCTGCCACACTGGATTCGATTTCCACACCTCGGTTAATGGGGCCTGGGTGCATAACAATAGCGTCAGGTTTGGCAAGTTTAAATCGTTCTTCAGTTAAACCATAGAGTTGATAGTATTCCTGTTCACTTGGAAGTGATGCGCCTGTCATGCGTTCTTTTTGCAGGCGTAACATAATGACAACATCTGCATCTTTAATGCCGTTTTCCAGATCATGAAATACGCTCACGCCCATGGATTCAATGTCTTTTGGTATTAATGTTTTAGGGCCAACTACTCTAACTTCACCAGTATTCAAGGTATTTAATGCGTGTATTTGTGAGCGAGCTACTCGTGAGTGCATAATGTCACCAACAATAGCAACCCGTAGTTTTCCAAAGTCAGCGCCTTTGTTGCGGCGAATAGTAAACATATCCAGCATGGCTTGAGTAGGGTGGGCGTGACGCCCATCACCGGCATTTAAAACCCGAATATGGGGGGCTACGTGATTAGCAATGAAATGCGCGGTGCCGGAGTCTGCGTGACGTACCACAAACATATCAGTTTGCATCGCTTCCAGGTTGCGCAGGGTATCAAGTAGTGTTTCGCCTTTGCTGGTTGCAGATGCGCTGATGTTCATATTGAGTACATCTGCCGATAATCGTTTAGCAGCCAGTTCAAATGTAGTGCGCGTTCGGGTACTGGCTTCGAAAAATAAATTAACAATGGTTTTACCGCGTAATAAAGGCACTTTCTTTACGGATTCATTAACGCCGGCAAAACTTTCTGCTGTGTCGAGTATCTGGTTAAGAATATTGGTGCCAAGACCTTCAATGGTTAGGAAATGTTTTAATCGACCTTGCTCATCAAGTTGAATGTTCCAGAGGTCTTTACCTATTATGTCATCAGTACGACGAGTGGGTTTATTGACCATTATGTAAACCCCTTTTAAAATAAAACACCAATGAAAGCGAATACTCGCGAATAAAAACACTATTTAATATTGATATATATGTCAGCATTGGCATAAGCTTGTTAAGGGTTTCAAATAAATAAAAATTGCGTTGGTTCGCGTTCATTGTGGTTTTCTTTTCTGTTTTTTTAGTCAGACCGTTTAATTTCCCATGCTAATGGTTCAGGCCCTGTTAGTTTAATTTGTTCTTTCTCGGATAGTTCTAGTACCTGGCCAACTACATCTGCCTGTATTGGAAGTTCGCGCCCGGTTCTTTCAATCAGACAAACCAGGGTAATTGATGCTGGGCGACCATAGTCAAAAATTTCATTCATGGCGGCGCGAATAGTGCGTCCGGTTTGCAGAACGTCGTCTACTAAAATAATGTGTCTGTCTTCAACCTGAGGCGGAAGGTTTGACGTCTTGACCTGTGGATTCATGCCAATGCGAGAAAAATCATCCCGATAGAAGCTGATGTCAAGAGTTGATAGATCGGCTTCAAGTTTGAGTTGTTTATGTAATTTTTCGGCTAACCATACGCCACCAGTGTGAATGCCGACCATAAGCGGTTTATCTATGGCGCGTAACTCTAAGAGGTTTTCCAGATCGGTTGCCAGTTTTTCCAGAAGTTTTTCAGGTTCGGCAATGTGGGTCATGTGTTTTGCTCCAGCCAGCTTTGAACTATGATTGCGGCGGCTATCTTATCAATGTCCTGTTTATTGTGCTGCTTTTTTTTCCCGGATAATTTATGGTGTAAAAATTGTTCAGCTTCAAATGAGCTGAGAGCTTCATTATGGGTGTATACAGGAAGCTGAAAACGGCCTTCAAGTTGCCGTGAAAATTTCTCCGCACGCTCTGTCATCTGGCTTTTTGTGCCGTCTAGATAATAGGGTAAACCGACAATGAGTGCATCTGGTTTCCATTCGTCAATAAGTGTTTCTATTGCAGCCCAGTCGGGTTTGTTGTTTTTCGATGTAAGAGTGGTAACGGGGTTTGAACTGCAGGTTATGGACTGGCCGGAGGCTATGCCAATGCGTTTTTCTCCGAAGTCAAACCCCAGAACCTGTTGAATGCTCATGCATGCCCTGTCTGGTTGCTGAGTAGTTGCAGGTCGATTCCTAATAACATAGCAGCTGCAGTCCAGCGTTTTTCTATGGGAATATTAAATATGATATCTTCGGTTGCCGGGCAGCTTAACCATGTGTTTTGTGAAATCTCATATTCCAGCTGACCTGGCCCCCAGCCTGCATAACCTAAAGAAATTAGCGATTGCTCGGGGCCTTCATTGTTAGCAATGGCCTGAATGATATCCTGTGAAGTGGTGACGGCAATATTGCGGGTGACTTTTAAACTTGAATCCCAGTTTCCGTGAGGACGATGTAGAATAAAACCACGGTCTATTTGCACAGGGCCGCCACTTAGGATTATCTGATTATTAATTTCGTTGTTTTGACTGGTGATATGTAATTGTGAAAGTATTTCAATAAGACTGATTTCAGATGGGCGATTAATTGTTATGCCCAGAGCACCATTGTCATCATGTTCACAAATATAGGTGACAGATTGAGAAAAATTGCCATCATCCAGACTTGGCATGGCAATTAAAAAATGGTTTGTTAAGTTAGTTTCTTCAGTCATTAATAGCTTCTTAGTTGATTGCTCTGAAACTCCCAGCTTCTTGTGATGTGAATTATGTCTGCCTGTTTCTGTAATTTGGCTGAAAATGGCGCAAATGGTGAAGACATTTTTACAATTCGTTTTGCTGCGTCATCTAATATTTGATGGCCCGAAGAACGGCGTAAATTTATTTCTTTTAACGTTCCGTCAGAGTTAATAACAACATCAAGAATAAGTGTGCCGCTTAATTTTTCGCGTATCGCCGCATCGGGATAATCGGCATTTCCAAGGCGTTCAACTTTATCAATCCAGCCGCGCATATAACTGGCTGCAATATACTCTTTAGTGCGCGAGTTTAAAAATTTTTCTTTTGGTTTTTGGGAAAATTCCTGCAATGTTAAACTGAGTTCTTCAGCCATGCGCGCGGCACGTTCATTTTGTTGCTGAGGTTTTAATATTTGTTCAAGAACTTCTTTGCTGGTTTGTTTTTTATGTGATTCTGTTTTATGTGTAGATTTGTTTTGTGTGATAAATGCTTTCTGTGCAGTTTGCTTTTTTATGGGGTTTTGTTGTTGACTTGCCTGTTGCTGAGCCATGCCCGGTTGTTGTGATAATGTGGGTGCTGAAAATAAATCAGTGCGCCTGACTTTCTTTTCGCTATTGCCGCCACCATCCTGAGACGTTTGTGCAAGGAAATCCGCTTTATCGGGTGTCTCAGAGTTGGATGTATTGACGAGAATGACGTCTAATGATGGTGGGATTTTTTGCTTCGCTGATGGAGATGAGACAAAGGTAATACCTAAAATCACAATGCCGTGAAATAACAGGGCAAAGAAAATTGTCATGCTTAGGCGGTCGCTTGAAGTGACCTTAGGCGGAGCTACGGGTCGGCTTGTCATATTTACATTATAGAGGTGCTGTCGTTAATAGTGTAGTCTCAATTTGAGAATTAAATTTGAGGCGTTTTTTCATCGCCGGGCTAACATGAATTATTCCCTTATCGTCAATTAACATAACTTGTTTTAATTGCAGGTTTCTAGCTATTTCAAGCCATTTCTCTGGGCCTGCTACAAACAGTGCTGTAGCTGCGGCATCCGCCAGACCTGAGTTTGTGTGTAATACGGTAACTGATTGAACGCCCTCTGCGGGATAACCTGTGCGCGGGTCTAATATATGATGATAACGTTTTCCCTGGTAGAAATAAAAGCGTTCGTAGTCGCCAGAAGTGAATACGCTTTCTTCACTTCTGGTTTCTATTTTTGCTATCCAGGTATCTAACCTGGGATGTTTTATAGCAATATACCAGGGGCGTGTTCCGTGGCTACCAATTGCTTTCAGGTCACCGCCGGTGTTAATTATGGCGTTTTTAATGCCTCTGTTTTTTAACATTTCCATTTCAATATCTATGGCATATCCTTTTGCAAAGGCGCCAAAATTCAGAGAAACAGCGTTATTATTTGTTTGTATTTTAACGCCATCAATATTTATATCGCTTAACTGAGGTTTGCGTTTTAGTATTGCATTAATGAGGTGTTTTTCTGGCGGTTTTATGTTGGGATCTTTATGTTTGTGGATTTGCCATAAATTAATAAGCTCACCTATGGCGGGGTTGAATAACTGTTCTGTTTTGTCGCTTAAAACACTAGATTTTTTTATTAAATCTAAAACGCCGGGGCCACATGAAAAAGCAGTACCTGTTTTTAAAAGCAGATTAGTGCGTCCAATTGAGCCTGATTCCCAGGGAGACCAGGCAGTATGCATATAGGTAAAGTCTTCATCTAATTGTTTAAATGCGGCGTCCGCCTCATCCGCAGTGACGTCATACAATGTGATGTCTATTAATGTGCCAAAGTGCAGGCTGCTATGACGATGTTCTTCAGCTGTTTTTTCACAGGCCGTAAGACTTACTGTAAGGCTTAAAAATAAGAATAATGTAAATTTTTTTAACATTTAATTTCTTCAATGTAATCCATAAGTTGTCCAGCAATATCAAGATTAAACTGTTTATCAATTTCACGAATACAGGTAGGACTAGTGATATTTATTTCGGTTAAATAGTCACCTATAACATCAAGCCCGGCAAATAATATTCCCATTTTTTTAAGGCTGGGGCCTACCTGATCTGCAATCCATTGTTCCCGTTCTGTGATAGGCATAGCTTTGCCAGTGCCACCAGCGGCAATGTTACCTCGTGTCTCCCCTTCGGCGGGTATGCGAGCAAGTGTGTAAGGAATGGCGTTTCCGTTTACCATTAATATTCTTTTGTCGCCTGCTGTGATTTCAGGAATAAATTTTTGCGCCATTACCGTATTCTGACCAAAATTGAGCATAGTCTCAAGAATTACTGAAAGATTAACATCATCTGGAGTTACCCTGAAAATGGATTGACCGCCCATACCATCCAGGGGTTTTAAAATAACGTCTTTAAATTTTATAACAAAATCGCGTAACTTTTTTGGCTCGCGACTTACCAGTACGTCTGTGCAGCATTGAGGAAACTGCGTAGCAAAAAGCTTCTCGTTAGCATCTCTGAGGCTGGCAGGTTTGTTAACAATGAGGCTGCCAAGTTGCTCTACCCTTTCCAGTAAATAGGTGGTGTAGATATATTCCATATCAAACGGTGGGTCAATGCGCATCAGAATGACATCTAAATTTGCCGCGTCCATGGTTTCAATGGTGCCAGCTTCAAACCATTTTTCATTATTATCAAACACCTTGATGGATCTATAGTCTGCTTTGACTATATTGTCCTCAAGGTAGAGGCCGCTTTGTTGTATGTAGTGTAATTTCCAGCCTTTTTTTTGTGCGGCGAGCATCATTGCAAGGCTGCTGTCTTTGTAGGGTGTTATGGATTCGATAGGATCCATAACGATACCAATGTTTATTGTCATCCGGGTGGCCCCTTTAATGTTTTTATAACGGTGAATAATTCTATATTACACCATTATTTTAATAAGTGCTTAATAATCATGGTGTTAGTTGTAATTCCTTAGGGTTTTATGTAAGGTTTTGGCGTAACTAGTTTATTTGGGGGATATTTTTTATTTGCGAAACTGAATAACATGAGCTACATTCACAAATATTGAGTGAACTAAATATAGCCTGATATATGATTCAGGTGGACCTTTATTGGGGAAGAACGGGACGGCTATGGCAGAAGATTCCGCAGGTATTAGTAACCTGAAAGTAATGGTGATTGATGATAGTAAGACAATTCGTCGCACTGCAGAAAATTTACTAAAAAAAGAAGGTTGTGATGTAGTGACCGCTGTCGATGGCTTTGAGGCGTTGTCAAAGATTGCTGAGCACAAACCGGATATAATTTTTGTCGATATTATGATGCCACGTCTTGATGGTTATCAAACGTGCGCGCTGATTAAACATAATCGTATGTTTAAATCCACGCCTGTAATTATGTTATCTAGTAAAGACAGCATATTCGACCGTGCGCGTGGGCGTATTGTCGGTTCAGACCAGTATTTAACCAAACCTTTCACAAAAGATGATTTGCTTGGTGCGATTAAAGAATATGCGATAAATTAAGTGGTCGTCAGGCCGCATTAAATAAATATTTAAGAGGTTTTAATAATTGAATGGCTAATATCCTGATCATTGATGACTCACCTACAGAGGTGCACGTGTTTAAGACCATGCTTGAAAAAAATGGTCATACAGTACATGTTTCTGAGACAGGTGAAGAAGGGATTGTTAAAGCCAAAGAGATCATTCCTGATCTGGTGTTAATGGATATTGTTATGCCAGGCATTAATGGTTTTCAGGCGACAAGACAGTTGGCAACAATTGAAGAGACGTCCCATATACCTGTAATTATTGTAACCACCAAAGATCAGGAAACTGACAAGGTGTGGGGAATACGCCAGGGTGCTAAAGATTATATCGTTAAGCCTGTAAAAGAAAACGATTTGATGGCCCGTGTTAATTCCGCACTGGCTGCTAAATAAGGCTGATAATAAAAAATGTATGACGCTTTTCAAAGACTAAAAGAAATAGAGCAAAAATGTCTTGAAAGAGCAAAAGATATGCCGTCTGTTGAACGTGCTACAGACGATTGGACGGGCATAGGGTTTAAAATTGCCGGTATAAATTTGCTTTCAAATATGGGTGAAGTTGCTGAGATTCTTGATGCGCCATCTTTTACACGAGTACCTGGCGTTAAACCCTGGGTAGTCGGAATCGCAAATGTTCGGGGTGGTTTATTGCCGCTTATGGATTTGAAACGGTTTGTAACAGGGGAGTCAATAAGCAGCTTGAGCTCTGCCCGTGTCATGGTTGTGAATCATAACGGCTTACATACCGGTTTAATAGTTGAAGAAGTGCAGGGTATGAGGCACTTTTCAATGGATGACCAGGCATTTGAATTACCTGATGTAAATAATAAATTAAAACCTTACATCAAGCAGGCATTTGAGAAAGAGAATGAATTTTGGCCCGTGTTTAGTATGCATGCGCTAGTTGAAGATGAACGTTTCTTACACGCATCGTTGTAAGAGGTAGAATGAATATAAAGATCAAAATGGTTTGTGCATTTTGATTGCATGGGAGATAAGAATAATATGAGTGCAGCAAAACGAAACCCGTTTGCTATTGGTAAAATTAGTAAACCCATTTTGATCCTGGGTGTGCTCTTATTTCTTTCTGTTATCGCGATGGCGATCAGTTTAATTTTTGCGGCACGTGAGCAAGGTTATCAACAGCAATATATCGAAATAGTATCAGAGCAAAAATTATTATCACAGCGACTAGCTACTTTATCGTTAGAGTCAGCGACCGGTAGAGAAACAGCGTTTATTCAGTTAGAGCAGTTTCGAGACCGTTATGATGAAACTCTGGATATCTTTAAAAACGGCAATCCTTCTACAGGTCTACCTGCACTTCCTAAATCGGCACGCGCACAATATCAGGTTGTAACTGAGGTGTGGTACGGTGATGACTCTGGAACAAGCGCAAATACTTACCGGGCCAATATTGGAAACATCCTTGATGGTAAATTAGCTATCTCGGAAGTTAGTGAGTTTGTTCTGGTTATTCAGGAATTTATACCTCAATTATTATCTTTCTCTGAGGAAGTTGTGGATTTGCTGGTTGCGCGCGATGCTACGCCTCACCAGGTATTTATGGCATCTCGACAGTTGATGCTGACACAGCGTATTGAAAATAACATGAACCGTGTTTTATCAGGTGGTGATGGTGCGGCTGCAGCGGCTGACCGTTTTGGTCGAGATGCGGCACGATTTGGTGCTGTATTAGAAGCGATGTTAAAAGGATCCAGGGCTTTACGAATTCAAAAAGTCAATGATGAAGTGGTAAGAATAAAACTACGTGAAGTTGCGATGTTATTCAGTTCTGTATCAGACCACGTTGAAGCGATTTTAGAATTATCTCCCGATTTATTTGATGTTAAAAACTCAGCCGGTGAGATAGAGGGGTTAGGTGTACAGTTACTGAAAGAGACTGAAGGCCTGGAAAAAGAAATTGTTGAGCACGGTAAGTTCCTTGATATCTTCCGTTGGGTTGGTATCGGTGCTGGTGGTTTAGCGGTAATCGTTATTATCCTGGCGGGTGTTCTTATGGTTCGCGACTCCAGTGAACGTGAGGATGCAGCACTTGAACAAAACAGACGAAATCAGCGAGCTATTTTACGATTACTGGATGAAATGGCCAACCTCGCGGAAGGTGATTTAACGGTACACGCTACGGTAACAGAAGAAATTACCGGGGCCATCGCAGACTCTGTTAACTATGCGATTGACGCACTTAGGTCACTTGTTGCTACCATCAATACAACAGCGGTGGAAGTATCATCGGCGGCAGAGAAAACGCAGGCAACTGCGAC
>JAPHRB010000100.1 GCA_026197015.1 Gammaproteobacteria bacterium
AAACCTTCACCCAGACAAATGACTTCAAAATCGATATTATGATCCTGCAAATAAGTGCAAAGATAACCCGGAGGTTCGCACATGACATGGCGAAATATTCTCAGCGGTTTCAACTAGTTTCTCCCTTTTTTATAGCGCTACAATATCATCAATATAGAGTACTATATCTATAACATTAGCTCGAGTGAATAAAACAGGTGAAAAACTGAAATAAAATCTAACTTTAAAAAAACATGAGTATCTGTGCCTGTATCTGCTTTAAATATTAAAATATCACTGCACATAATATACTCGGCTTTGATATTACAATACCTGAAAATAACAATACCTGGAAAAGAATGAAAAACAGTAATCACAATATTTATATTACTGGTGCTGAACGCGGCAGTGGTAAATCCGTCATTATGTTAGCCATGATGGAAATGCTCTCTGGCCATTCCGATAACGTCGGCTTTTTTCGTCCGATTATTCTAACCAGCGATACGCTTACAGGTGACAAAAAAGATGAGTTAATTGAGTTAATCAGCCATCGTTATCAACTGCCCTGGTCATATGAATCAATGTATGGCTGCACCGATACTGAGGCACGTCGCCTGTTATCAGATGAAAATTACGATGAACTATTAAAGCGAATACTGGACAAATATCACAAGCTACAAAGCCAGTGTGACTATGTAATATGTGTCGGCTCTGATTATAAAGGAGACGAATCTATTTTTGAGTTTGATTTCAATGCGGAGGTGGCGAATAACCTGGGTTGTTTACTCATGCCTGTTATTCAAGGTTCAGGCAGAACAAATCAACAGATCATAGATGCGTTTGCCAGCCTTAATCACGACATAAAAGAGAATAAAGCTAAACTGCTTGCGGTTGTGGTTAATAGCGTTGATAGCAGGCAGATAAATGATTTAAGAACTTACTTTGCCAGAAAAGATAACTCGGCTTTTCCCGTGTATGTTGTTGCTTCTGAACCCTCTCTCGAAAAACCCAGCATAGGCGACATATTAAGAGAACTAAACGCCAGATTATTATCAAATAATATCGACACCCTGAATCACCAGGTTGATAATTATAAAGTAGCAGCCATGTTAGTGCCTGATTTCCTGCAATACCTCGAACAGGGTGATTTAATTATTACACCCGGAGATCGATCAGACATTATTCTCGCCAGCCTGATGGCATTTCATTCTAAAAATTACCCACAAATTTCCGGAATATTATTAACCGGAAAACAGGAGCCGGCACCTCAGGTCAAGTTATTAATTGATGGTCTGGGTGAACTTCCTTTTTCTGTGTTAAGTGTGGATACCGATACCTTTACCTCTGCCATAAACGTCACCCGGGTGCACGCCCAACTACATGCAAAAAATGAACGCAAAATTGTCACTGCACTGGCGCTGGTTGAAGACAGCATCAATATGCAAACACTTAAACAACGTCTCTTAACAACCAGCACACAAAGCGTTACACCTTTAATGTTCGAATATAAATTATTGCAAAGAGCAAAAACGAATTCACAGCATATCGTTTTACCTGAAGGCGAAGAAGATCGCATATTAAAAGCCGCTGAAATTTTACTTCTCAGAGGCGCTGTTACCTTGACACTGTTAGGCAATAAAGAAAAGATAGAACAAAAAATACTTTCAATGGGCCTACAACTTCAAGCTATCAACATTATTGATCCACAGCTCTCAGAATTACGTGAGTTATTCGCAAAAACCTATTACGAACTTAGAAAACATAAAGGCGTTAGTTATGAGATGTCTTATGACCTCATGCACGATGTTAGCTATTTTGGAACCATGATGGTGCACCTTGGATATACTGATGGCATGGTCTCAGGTGCAATTCATACCACCCAGCATACCATTAGACCTGCCTTTGAAATAATTAAAACCAGAGCCGACACATCCATTGTTTCCAGTGTATTTTTCATGTGTCTGGCAGATCGTGTGCTAGTTTATGGTGATTGCGCGGTTAACCCAAATCCCGATGCGACTCAACTCGCCGACATTGCTATTAGTTCGGCTGATACCGCCCGCATGTTTAATATTTCTCCCCGTATTGCCATGTTGTCATACTCCACCGGTGAATCGGGTAAAGGCGAAGCCGTAGAAAAAGTCAGGCGGGCTGTAAAAATCGCTAAAAAATTAAGGCCAGAGTTAATACTCGAAGGCCCCATGCAATATGATGCCGCTGTGGATTGCGGTGTAGGTAACACTAAACTGCCTGGTAGTCAGGTCGCAGGTCAGGCCAATGTTTTAATTTTTCCTGATTTAAATACCGGCAATAACACCTACAAAGCCGTGCAACGTTCATCTGGAGCCATTGCTATAGGCCCTATTTTACAGGGCTTAAACAAACCCGTTAATGATTTAAGCCGTGGATGCACCGTGACTGACATTGTTAATACCGTCGTTATCACTGCAATTCAGGCACAGGAATCAAAATGAACGTTGCGCTGAAAAACAAACATAAGGTGTTAGTGATTAATGCGGGCAGTTCATCTATCAAATATAGTTTGATTGAAATAACACAAAAAAATATTATTGCCTCAGGATCCATTGAAAATATTGGTGAGACAAAAGATTCTTCCACAAATTTCGCAGACCATGAGCAAGCATTACAATATATATTTTCGACGTTAAAAAAATCAGCTCTAATAAACAGCGAAAATGAATTACTTTGCATTGGTCACAGAGTCGTACATGGCGGTGAGCACTTTCAGCAACCAGCGATTATTAATGCTGAGGTGATTGAAAATATTCGTGACACCATCGTATTAGCACCGCTACAGAATCCGGCCAATTTACTTGGCATAGAACTGGCCATGAAACATTTCAACACAGTTACCCAGGTGGCGGTATTTGATACCACTTTTCATCAGACACTGCCAGCTCATGTTTATCATTATGCGGTGCCAAAAGCCTGGTACGAACAACACGGTGTACGCCGTTATGGATTTCATGGCACTTCTCACTTTTATGTTGCTAAAAAAGCAGCACAATATTTATGTAAACCACTAGAGACTTTAAATATCATAAGTCTGCATCTGGGTAATGGCGCAAGCATAACAGCAATAGAAAAAGGCAAAAGCGTGGACACATCAATGGGCATGACCCCGCTAGAAGGGCTGATGATGGGTTCGCGTTGTGGTGACATAGATCCGGCTTTACATTTCTATCTTACAAATTCCCAAAAAATGAGCCTGCCCGAGATTGAAACAGCTCTGAACAAACACAGCGGTTTAAAAGGTATTTGCGGCGAGAATGATATGCGCGAAGTACATAAACTTGCTGATTCTGGCGATAAAAATGCTCAACTCGCATTAGATATGTATGTTTACCGAATCAAAAAATACCTGGGTTCCTACTTTGCAACTCTGGGCCATGTGGATGCCATCATTTTTACTGGTGGTATCGGTGAGAATGATGCCAAATTACGAGAACAGTGCTGTTATAATCTAGGTGTTTTAGGCATTACAGTTAACGACAGTAAAAATAATTCAGGCAAGTCGAACCACACTAGTTCAGGCTGCCTTGAAATTAGTGATAACAATCAGGCTGTCGCTGTTCTGGTTATTAAGACCAATGAAGAACTGGAAATTGCACTTCAATCAGTAGCGTGTTTAGATCAGGAAAACTAGTATTTAGCCAATAAGCAACACATTGGCTGGTAAACAGCTATAGGTTCGGTTACTTTTTTCTGTTACCTTTAGTGAACGTCACTACCGACACATTCACTCAAATATTACGAATATGAGTTATAATTGATTACTTACTACAGCCTGGACATTTAATTTAAAACACAACTCTGGAGTAGAACATGAAAGATATTCAAAAACGTATTGATGATATGTTAAACGAACTAAAAGAAGAACGTGACGAGCTAAAGTTAAAACTACATCTGGCGAAAATGAATGTCAGTGAAGAGTGGGATAAACTTGAATTAAAGCTTGAAAAACTCGAAGGAAAAGCACAGGAGCTAGGAGAAGTAACCGTGGATGCCTCAAAAGATGTTGGAGAAGCCGCCAAACTACTTGGCCAGGAAATAATGGAAGGTTTCAAAAAGATTGCCAAACATCTTTAAGTAGTAATTCGGCTTATACACAGTTCAGGTATATAAGTTTGTACATAAATAATGGAATGCCGGTCAGGATATAGCGATTTTTTACATTATTTTGATACTTGATGGATTTCGGTCATTCCAGTATTTTAGAACTTACCTAAGCTTATAACTCTGCTGGAAAGCGGACAAATGCTTAATGCAAACTCCCTGACGGTATTGTTTATATCGGGAGCGGTAATGTCTGTGAAATTATAACCAATGAATTAAGGCATTATTTGCGGTGTTTTCTAGATAAGCTTTTAATCACGAAATATACATGTCTTTACAATAAACCTTTAAAAATCATGCATATTTGATTCTGAGACACTACTATTCCTGATACCAGCGTCCATCGGGTTCAGGTTTCATCCACAAAAAACTGAACCAGTAATAAACATTTTTCTCACTATTAGAAGGAGCTGTGCAGTTGAATTTTGATCTGCCGGCGGTTAAATTTTCCTTCGCTGTAATATTAACGATACCTTTATCGAAATTTTCCCAGGAAACAATCGCTCTACCCTGACGGGTCGCATAACATGCAAAAGCTGATTTATTATAATCCCCTGATAGTAACTGAAGTTTTAACTCAGGCAGTTTATGTTGATTTAACAACACCCCATCCACGGGTGATAAAATAGTTACTGGTAGATCCCTGGTAATAATTTTCATTGCAAAATCGTTTATCTCATCATAACCCGTCGCCATAGGAAACCGTGCAATCGCCTGAAAATCAGATGTACGACTCAATACACCGGAGTGCTGGCCAAGACCTATATAACCTGAGTCTCGTAAAATTTCTTTCAAACTGTTTGAAAATTCACCATATGGATAAGCAAACACTCTTATTGGTGTAGAAACTTCTCGCTCAAGGATAAATTGAGCCTGATTAATTTCATTGGTTACTCTGTATTTCCACTGTTTTTGTGTTTCGTTTTTATGTTTGCGAATTAAATGCGCATGGCTATGGCTGTGATTACCTATCTCAGCACCCATTTTTTGTAATTCACGCAATTGATTCCAGCTCATAAAATTTTGATTCGCATCACCAATATATTGTGTTGTCACAAATACCGTAAAAGGCAGCCCCTTTGCTCTCAATACTGGAAAGGCCTCGTTATATACTGATGCATATGCATCGTCAAAAGTAATAACCACTGTTTTAGGGGGTAAAGAACGGGCAGATTCAAGGTAGTTTAAAACTTTAGATAATGGCCAGACATTAAAATTGTTATCTACCAGGTAGTTTATGTGTTGTTTAAAAATCTCAGGCCTGACACTGGTCAGTGGAGAACTGACATTTGACACATTATGATACATAAGTATAACAGCGTCGTTTGATGAAACATTAGAATGGGATTGGGGCAGGTATTGGGACTGGGCCTGTAGAGAACTGAAAAGAAAAATAAAATAAAGTAAAATATTTACTCTACTCCATTTATTGCATATCTTGAAGCCTCTATAAATCATTTTAAACTCATTAATATCCTAAAAACGTAAGGATAAATATTTAACCGGGTTATAAATCTATATAAGTTTTAATCGTTGCTAGTATACCAAATACAATAAATAGAGCACCACTTATTCTATGTATCAGAATAACGGGCATTTTTTTCAGTAAAGTAACCCCAGCCCACACACCCAGTACTGAAGTTGTTATTAAAGCTAATGTGGCGCCCAACCAGACTGCTACGGGAATACTTGTGCTAGCTAAAGCCACAACAGCTAACTGGGTTTTATCTCCAAACTCAGCAACCGTTATGAGAAGAAAGGTAGACATAAATATACGCCCAGCGCTTTTGATATGTAGATTTCCTTCATCCCCCTGCACTTTTTCCTGTACACGTAGGGCATGAATACCGAAACCCAGAAACAATATAGCCACCATAGCCGAAATATAGACATCTGTTATCCAGCTTGAAATTGCTACGCCAAATACTACCGCTAAGGTATTAAGCAATAAAAATGCGACGACTGCTCCCAGTACCACTGACACTGCTTTATATCTGGCAGCTAGTAACATACAAACCAGCTGACTCTTATCACCAAATTCAGCTGCTAATATTAGTAAGTAACTTGAGCTGGAAACAGTTAAAACATCAAACCCGTTTAAAGTAGATAACGGCTCCAGGAGATCATTCATGTGTTTAATCACCTGAACTGAACATTAATCAATTAACAAATGCCCAAAGTAAGAAAATATACCTAACATAATGCCTGTTAAAAACTGAGCGTGTACCAGATAGGAAAGTTTTTTGAGTTGTTTTGGTGAGTATTTCCAGGTAAGAAACAGTCCAAATAAAGCTTGCCAGACAACTAATATCAATACCGCAGGAAAAAACAATATATCCATTGGTATGCCCATCAATACAATATGCAGTAATATAACGGCGACTGCTGCAATGCCAAAATAAATATGAGTTCTATCTAAATAACAAAGTAATTTATTTATTACTGAGGAACCGACTGAAGGAAAATATTCCGGTAGTATTCGAGATGAGAGCCGGCCTTTTCTAATCATTAATTTCAAAACAGTTCTGGCATATATAAACAACAGCAACCACAGGCCTATTTCTCCAAAACCCTCACCAACTTCACTTAGAAATGATTCATTTTCGCTGACAGGAGGATAAGCTATTGATGCGTAAACAAAATAGGCAATAGATACGCTTAAAACAAATAAGGTATATACCAGTACTTTTTTATTACTATTTAACAATGAAGTCTCGCTTACTCAATATTTTAATTTATCGTGGTAATCTACATCTACTATCCAATAAGATTAAATAATACACAGAATCTTCATTTTAAAAGTATAACTAGTAACATGTGTAAAATTTCTAAATATATAGTATTACAAATCATAGTCTTTTCATACTCCAGCAACATCAGTATCTGATTTCACTTTATCATATGATTCTTATACCTTATCAAGTTACTTCATAAGCTAACATAGTAAAGCATTAAGTCTCGATATTCTTTAGCACATTTACTGTCAAACACTCTAGTAATCTCTACTGACTATAGACTCCCACCATAAATGCATATTAACTCATATACATTACCTTCTATATGAAGGTTTGCTGATTACAGCCTGTACAGTGCTAATAGATCTCTCCATAAAACCTCCTTCGCAGTAACACAGGTAAAACTCCCATAAACGAATAAAAGACTCATCATAACCTAGTTTTTTTATTTTATTTTCATAATAAAAAAAGCGTTCACGCCAGTCATGAAGAGTCCTGGCATAGTGATGTCCAATATCTTCAATATTATAGATCGACATATCTGTTGCTTGAGTTAGAGTCTGACTGATGGCGGTTATAGAAGGTAGACTGCCTCCAGGGAATATATATTTCTGGATAAAGTCGACTTCATTTTTAGCCTGCTGATAACGCTGATCCTGAATCGTAATAGCCTGCAAACACATAAGACCTTCAGGTTTTAACAGACTAGAACATTTTTCAAAATAAACATCCAGATGTTCTAGCCCGACAGCTTCAATCATTTCAACTGATACCAGCTTGTCATACCGGCCCTGCAAATCACGATAATCTTCTAATAACAATGTTATTTTATCTTGCAGTCCTTTCTCTTTAATTAACTGCTTCGCATAATCATACTGTTGTTTAGAAATCGTTGTGGTGGTAACGTGACAACCATAATGACTTGCTGCATAAATGGCCAGCCCACCCCAGCCAGTACCTATTTCAAGAAGGTGATCTTGCTCAGACAGTTCGAGTTTTTGACACAGTCTCTGCATCTTATAAATCGAAGCCTCTTCAAGGCTGGAATCTGAATCTGCATATACAGCAGAGGAATACATCATGGTGTTATCCAGCATGAGTTCAAATAGATCATTGCCAATATCATAATGCGCGGAGATATTACGCTTACTTCCAGTTCGTGTATTCTTATTTAACCAGTGGAAACTCTTATTAATGATACCACTAATACTGCTGCTACCCTTATCAACATCATCAAGCACGTCTCTATTAATAACCATAAGTCGCACCAAAGTAGTGAGATCACTACAATCCCAGTCACCTCGAACATAGGCCTCACCTACTCCGACACTACCACCAAAAGCCAGTGAACTATAAAAAGAAGAGTCTCGAACGGTTATAGTTGCTTTTAAATCACTTAAGTTTAGATCACCAAACTCAAATATCTGGCCACCATCAACAATCTGTAAAAGCCCCGTATTCATGCATTCAAGCTTTGTTAATACAATGCGTTTTGCCAGCTGGTTTAATAAACGAGGTTTTACTTTAATTTGATTTTGTATGGATGTTACAATATTATTTTTCATGTCTAAACCTCTTTATTTTTGGTCGTATTTATATAATTTTTCCCTGCTTCATCGGCAGGGTTATCAAATGGATGATCAAAAATCGGTGTTCGTTTTAGCCATAATTTCAGTGCCTCAAAGTAGATTGCTGTAATAACTTTTAGCGTCATAAATGGAAATCCTGTCAACATTTTCGCAAGACTCAAACTATTGATATCCAGACTACGTAAAGCAAGCACCGCATCAAATATTTTTTCACCATCTGCGTTGTTTTTCATATATACAGATAAATGCTCCCCTGGATCAGATAGACGCCATTCATAATCTTGATCCATGGAATTGAAGGGTGAAACATGAAACTCTTTACTCAATTCATGAACATGTTTAGATGTGTGACTTGATTTAGTAGCAGGTAATACATAACAGAATTGCTCACCCCAGGGGGTATTATTCACTTCTACAACAATAACCTCTACCGTCTCACCTGTTTCATCAAAGCAATAATAAAAACTCGCAGGATTAAACCCAAAACCGAAATAACTAAGATGAGTCAACAATCTCACCGGGCCATTTAATTTGATGTTTTCCTGCTTAAATACCAGATCAAGAACAGACTGTTTCAATGACTCTTTCTCGTCACCCATATGAAGTTTTCGATTAAAGTAAGCAAGATTAAAACGTTTTGCTGACCAGAATATAAATCGATCAAATAAATTAGGTAACTCATCAAGATCGAGATACATCATAAACATGCGATAACTGAAACCATGCTCATGAGGCAAATAGCGTTTATGATTAACCTGCCCGACGTATATTTTGCTGTGCATAATCCAGCTGCTCCTTAAAGTCACTAATTGCATCTAATGCGCTGACCACACCATCTTCATGAAATCCATAACGCCAGTAAGCACCTGCATAAAAACATCGGTTCAAGCCATTTAAACTAGAATGCTGTTTTTGCGCATCCAGTGTGTCATGTGTAAAAACCGGGTGCATATAATTAAG
>JAPHRB010000063.1 GCA_026197015.1 Gammaproteobacteria bacterium
ATAGGCGGAGATGAATTTGCTATCATCATTGAAAACGTTAATGATATTAGCGATATTTCAACGGTAACTAAAAAATGCATTGAAACCTTATCCAACCCTTTCGAACTTGACGGTAATATTTTCTTCATTGGTGCCAGTATTGGCATAAGCATATGCCCAGATGATACCAGCACATCAAACGACTTACTGATTAATGCAGATATGGCAATGTATGAAGCAAAAACCAGGGGAAAAAATAATTACCAATACTTTAACCATGGAATGAATTTAAAACACAGCCATAAATTTCAAATCGAAAGTGATTTGAGACATGCTATATCAGAGAACCAGCTGGAGTTATACTATCAGCCACAAATAGATTCTAATAATGAGCAGATCATAGGTTTTGAAGCTTTAATGAGATGGACACATCATGAGAACGGCATAATACCACCTGATGTATTCATTCCAATAGCCGAAAAAACAGGCTTAATACTATCCTTAGGAAAATGGTTAATTGAAACCGCGTGTACAGATGCTAATCAATTTATCGACTCAGGCATAACTAACTTTACGGTATCTATCAACATATCGGGCATTCAAATTCGCGACAAATCCTTTATAAAAAATATTACCGATTCATTAAATTCTACTGGGTTAGACCCCAGCCACCTGGAAATTGAATTAACTGAAAGTACGCTTATGGACGACAGTGATCTTGTTATTGAAAAAGTTAATGCCTTAAAAAAACTAGGTATTCAAATTGCTATTGATGATTTTGGCACTGGTTTTTCCTCAATGAGTTATTTAAAAAGTTTTCCTGTTAGTAAACTTAAAATTGATAAAGGTTTTATTACCGGCCTACCAAATAGCAGTGAAGACACGGCCATTGTGCGTGCAATCATTGCCATGTCACACGGCCTTAATATAAACGTCATTGCCGAAGGTGTTGAGCGGCAAGACCAGATTGATTTACTAAAAGAGTTAAGCTGTGATATGTTTCAGGGATATTATTATGCGAAACCAGTTCCCATTAAAGATCTGATTAAATAATTTATATTAGATTTAATTAAATTTATAAAAGTTACGAATAGAAACTGATTTAATTTTAAAATATAAGTATTACAACATTCCCATATGTAACACCAGAATATCTGATAGCACTTCCTTTAGTGAATAACAGGCTACTGCCCCAAGGCCCATTAGTAGACCATTGAAACATTATCCTCACCTGCCAGTTTATCCAGACGATTAATTAATTCATCACTGGGCTGTACTCGCCAATCGTCACTTAATGACAATTTTGCGACAACGTCATTTCGAGTATAATTAATCCATACCGGGCATGCGCCTTCTCGAAAAGGGTTTAACACCTGATTGAGTTGCTGCACAATACTATGATCACCATTATTGTCTTTTAAATTAATTTCCAGCCGTTGAGCAAATTTCTGCCTGGCTTCAGTTATATCGTAAATGATATCTGCCGTTATCCGATAACCACCAAAATAATCATCATATATAACCTTGCCTTCGACAACTATTAACTTATCTTTATTTAACAGGTAATTATATTGCTCAAACTTTTCTTCAAAAATTCTTACTTCAACCCGCGCCGTTCTATCGTCTAATACCGCTGAAACAATTTTTCCACCGGTTTTAGTTCTACGTACACGCATGCCTATCATCAAACCAGCCAGCTTATAACTTTTTGCGTTACGCTGTGACATATAACCGCCGCCAGCGCCAGAGGCAAGATCACTCTGATCAGCTAAAGCCCCCAGATTACAATCGATAAATCGTTTCAGCTCTTTTTCATATCGTTCTATAGGATGCCCGGTTAAATATAAACCCAGGGTTTCTTTTTCCAGCGTCAGGCGTTTTTCTTCTTCCCACTCTGCGACGGTGACTTCTTCTATGGGCGCTATACTATCTTCTTCAGCCGCACTGCCAAATAGATCATCCTGACCAACACTGGCATTTTTCTGATATTGCTCTGCTCCCTGCATTGCGTCACGTAGACGCGCCATTAAAGTTGCCCGGTTTGGACCTAAGTCCTCAAGTGCTCCGGCTTTTATCAAGGCCTCCAGAACACGCTTGTTAACTTTGCGACCTTCTACACGACGACATAAATCAAACAGGTTTTTATATACACCGTTGTTGTTGCGCTCTTCAATAATGCCATCGAGTGCCGCATCACCCACGCCCTTTATGGCACCTAAACCATATAAGACCTGTTTTTCATCAGGAACTGAAAACTTAATAATTGATCGATTAATATTCGGCGTTAAAACCTCTAACTCCATTCGGTGGCAATCTTCAATTAAGGTAACCACCTTATCGGTATTATCCATATCTGCTGATAAAACTGCAGCCATAAATTCTGCCGGATAATGTGCTTTTAACCAGGCTGTTTGATATGACAATAAAGCATAAGCAGCAGAGTGAGATTTATTAAATCCATAACCGGCAAATTTTTCCACCAGGTCAAAGATTTTAATTGCAAGCTCACCATCAATACCATTAGCCTTAGCGCCATCTTCGAAAATAGCACGCTGCTCAGCCATAACTTCAGGTTTCTTTTTACCCATGGCTCGACGTAACATATCGGCACCACCAAGGGTATAACCAGACAGTACCTGCGCAATTTGCATTACCTGCTCCTGATACAGAATAATGCCGTAAGTTGGTTCTAGTATTGTTTTGAGTGATTCATGTTGATACTGGGAGTCGGGATATGAAACCTCTTCTCTGCCATGTTTACGGTTAATAAAGTTATCAACCATGCCTGACTGTAGTGGCCCTGGTCGGAACAGCGCCACTAATGCAATAATATCTTCAAAGCAGTCCGGCTGTAAGCGTTTGATCAGGTCTTTCATACCACTGGATTCCAGCTGGAATACGGCGGTTGTTTCGGCTGCCCTTAAAAGCGTAAAGGTTTTCTCATCTTCTAGCGATATCAGGTTTATGTCGAGATCTTGTTGATCAGCATGACGGGCTTTTATATTTCGCACGGCCCAGTCGATAATGGTTAATGTTCTTAAACCAAGGAAATCGAATTTAACCAGACCAATGGCTTCTACATCGTCTTTATCAAACTGGGTAACAATACTATGTCCACCCTGCTCACAGTACAGGGGTGTAAAGTCGGTTAATACCGACGGTGATATAACAACCCCCCCTGCATGTTTACCTGCATTACGAGCACAACCCTCAAGTGACAGGGCCATATTAATAAGTTCGCTCACATCAGCTTCAGACTTATAAGCATTGGCAAGGTCTTCAGACTCTTCCAGAGCCTTAGTTAACGTCATGCCAATCTCAAAGGGGATCATTTTAGCTATTCGGTCAACAAAACCATAACCCAGCCCGGAGACACGGCCTACATCTCGAATTACCGCTTTGGCAGCCATTGAACCGTAGGTAATAATCTGTGATACCGCATCTCGTCCATAGGTATCTGCTACATAAGCAATTACCCGGTCACGCCCTTCCATACAGAAATCGACATCGAAATCCGGTAATGAAACACGTTCAGGGTTAAGAAATCGCTCAAATAATAACTCATACTGTAACGGGTCAAGATCAGTAATCAGTAACGCATAAGCAACAAGAGAACCGGCACCTGAACCTCGACCCGGGCCTACGGGTATTTCATTATCTTTGGACCACTGGATAAAATCTGCAACAATCAGGAAATAACCCGGAAAACCCATGGTATTAATAACACCAAGCTCAATATCCAGGCGCTCATAATAGGGCTTACGTCGCTCAGCTGCATTTTCAGAATCGGGGGGCACAATAAGTTCAAGTCGTTTTTCGAGTCCTTCCTTTGACACCCTTATAAAATAGGACTCAATTGTGTCACCTTCAGGTACTGGAAAATTGGGCAGAAAGCTTTCACCCAGGCGAACATTCAAACTACAGCGCTGAGCAATTTCAACCGTATTTTGTAAAGCCTCTGGAATATCAGCAAACAACTCACACATTTCTTCTTCTGTGCGTAGATACTGCTGATCACTATATAATTTTTGCCGACGAGGATCATCCAGCGTTCTACCATCTGTAATACAGACTCTCACCTCATGGCTATCAAACTCTTCGGTCTTCAAAAACCTGACATCATTCGTTGCAACTACTGGCGTATTTGTAGTCATTGCCAGGCTCACCGCAGCATGTAAATATTCCTCTTCCTCTTCTCGCCCGGTGCGTTGTAATTCGAGATAGAAACGATCAGGAAAGATATGTTTCCAGGCATTAAGTAAGGCCTCTGCCTGCATCTGATTTCCAGACAATAAGGCTCGACCAATATCACCTTCCCGACCTCCTGAAAGTGCAATAATTCCTGCGCTTGATTCTCTCAACCAGTCAACCTCAACCATGGGAATTCCACCATGCTGACCCTCAAGATAAGCACGAGAAATAAGCTGTGTGACATTGAGGTAACCCTCATTGTTCTGACACAACAAAACCATGCGTGATGGCTTCTCAGTTTCAACTGCCGGACGCACCCAGATATCGACACCAATGATAGGTTTAATACCCGCAGCCATAGCTGCCCGGTAAAATTTCACCATGGCAAAAAGGTTAGATTGATCCGTTAAAGCGATAGCTGGAATATTTTGATCCGCAGCAGTTTTCATTAAAGGCTTGATGCGAACCACGCCATCCACTAATGAATATTCTGTATGTAGGCGCAGGTGTATAAATCGCGGATTCATTTAAATATAATCTACTTTAAATATATTATGTAACTAATTGTTTTATAAGGATTGAGGTCAATATTTTTTATTTGTAATTATTGAATCCATTATGAAACAGAAACCACTGACTAACAATCACTAATCACTGTTTACCACTATATTTTGTATTACCCGGTTGCAAACAAGGCTGTTTTCCCACTTTTGAGCCAAAAGAGCTTAAAAACTGGGTTAAATTAACCACTTTTAGGGTTACAGGGCCGCTGGCCTGATTCTCAGAGTATTTTTATTTTACGCAGAGCAGATAAATAGATTAACAAACCTACATAACTTATTGATATTTATATAATTACAATCTTAATGTAAATATTTAGCAAGCGTTAAGAAAGCACACTCCAACAGTTATACACAGGGCCATGGCACATCTCCACCGGGGAAAGACCGCCGCCCACTTTCAACGGACATGGGGCGCTCTGTCCCCTTATTGATACCATCAAAAGTTGTACGGAGTCGTCACCCTACACTGTCAGTTTCTGGTGGTATGAGTTAAGGGGACAGGGCTTAAAAAGCAAGGCCTTTCCCCGATGGAGAAGCGCCTGAAGAGGGTGAAATTTTTGAAAGATTAGTGACTGAAATACGCCAGAATTATAGATGAAATAGCCTTTGAATTAACACTGAAATCAAGTGATTTACGTTTCCAGCAAACGCCTTACAGGGCCAAAAGTTTTACGGTGTTCAGGGCACGAACCGTGCTCTTCTAATAATGCCATATGGGCTTTTGTGGGGTAACCTTTGTGCCTGTCAAACTCATATTGAGGATACAGTTTATGTAAATCCAGCATCTGTTTATCACGTTCAACTTTAGCCAGAATAGAGGCCGCAGCTATTGATTTTACGCGGGCATCACCCTTCACAATCGCCTCAGCTTCACACTCTAAATCAGGCAATTTATTACCATCAATAAGAGCAAAATCTGGCTCAATCGGGAGCCCTTCTATCGCATTTTTCATGGCTAACAAACTCGCCTGTAGAATATTAATTTCATCAATAATTTCGGGCCCAACTGATGAAATCGACCAGGCTTTTGCGTGTTGTTTTATCTGCTCAGCCAACAGCTCTCGTTTTTTAGGTGTAAGTTTTTTAGAATCATCCAAACCAGCGATTGGCTGTAAATCATCCAGAATGACGGCAGCTGCTACAACCGAGCCAACCAGTGGTCCCCTGCCCGCTTCATCTACACCTGCAATCAATTTATAAGCACTAAGGTCAATATCAATGTCGTCAATCATGTTTTCCGGTACAATCCATCTGCTTAAACTAACAATGCATAATACAGAGTTGCTCCTCTAAAGGGTAAGATTTATAACATTAAAAAGCATAAATATGACCTGAACATACAGCCCAAATTTAATATATAACGACTCTCTTAAACCAACGTTAATAGATAGCTAAGCCAATAATGAAAAAAATAATGATCAGTGCCGGAGAAGCTTCCGGTGATATGCATGCCGCCAATATTCTAAAAGCCTTAAATGCAATGAATGCGGATGTTAAGTTTTATGGCATGGGGAGCCAGCAATTACGCGATGCCGGCGCAGAGATTTTAATTGATTGTTCAGATATTGCCGTGGTCGGTCTAATAGAAGTTTTATTCCACTATCGCAAAATAATGAAAGCACTTAATACCTTACGTGAATCATTACGAAATGACCCACCCGACCTGTTGATACTGGTTGACTATCAGGAGTTTAATTTCAAACTGGCCGAAACAGCCAAAGAACTGGGTATAAAGGTTTTGTTTTATATCAGCCCTCAGGTGTGGGCCTGGCGCCCGCATCGGGTACATAAGATAGGTAAAATCATAGATATGATGGCTGTTATCCTGCCATTTGAAGAGAAATTCTATCAAGATGCCAATGTACCGGTGCGTTTTGTAGGCAACCCTCTCACCGATAAAACTCATCCGAATAAAGATCGACAGGCCTGCTTTAGTGAATATAAATTAAATAATACTAAAAAAGTAGTGGGTTTGTTTCCCGGTAGCCGTGGTGGCGAAATTAAACGCGTGTTACCCATACAACTTGCAGCAGCCGATAAATTACTTAAAGACAAACCCGATCTACAATTCATACTGCCCATCGCCAGCACCTTAAACGAAGAACTGTTCACTAGTTACCTTGAGGAATATAAACACCTTAATATCAAACTGGTAAAAGACCTGCCCTACAATGTAATGCAATGCTGCGATGCCATAATTACTTCATCTGGTACGGCGACATTAGAAATAGCATTAATGGGGATCCCGAATTGTATCGTTTATAAAATAGCGACTATTTCATACCTGATATTACGTCAGCTGGTAAAAATCAAACATATAGGACTTGTGAATATTGTCGCCGAAAAATACATTATTAAAGAGTTTTTACAGTTTGATGCAAAACCACAGCTGATAGCCGATGAGATAAATTTGATTCTGGATAATGAATCATATAGAAACAATATGATTAAGGAATTAAACACAGTACAGAACAAACTTGGAAAAACAGGTGGTATAAATAATATGGCAGAATTGATTCTGGAGATGTTAGATTAATTGTCATTGACATATTTATGGAACATCTCCCTCGGGGATGGACCGCGCTTTTTGCGCTCCGTCCCCTCACTGATGCCATCA
>JAPHRB010000165.1 GCA_026197015.1 Gammaproteobacteria bacterium
CGATAAGCTTCATTAATACAGCCGCCCCCCATTGGGACGTGAGAGTTGATTTGAAAGTCAGTGCCAGTCTGCTGGCTTATGCTTTTTGATATGTGTTGCCAACTGTTCATATGAGCTCAACTGATTAATTTTAATATAGGTGTTAGCATATGCAGGTTATCCAGTTGCTCAGTAGAAGTAAATATGTCAAACATACCCTCATATGAAGAAATAGAAGTCGTAATACATTCGTTTTATAAAAAAACAATGGAAAATCAACAGATAGGACATTTTTTTGATCGTCTTGAGGATATTGATGAGCATGAAAAACGAATAGTCGGTTTCTGGTGGATCAGTATGGGTGGCAAGCTGGATAACCCGCCTAAAATAGACATGATTGGCAAGCATTTCCCTCTTGGCATTAAACAGCATGACCTTGAAGTGTGGATAGCGCTTTTCAGTGAAACCCTTGAGCAGGAACTAACTGAAGATAAGGCGATATTCTGGATGGACAAAGTAATGACGATTGCCGCTAGATTAAAGCAGATAGTGATAGATAATCAGTCAATGGGTATAGAAATAAAGAATAAACAGGTTTGATCTGCTGCATGTATGCTTTTTGAGACTTAACGGATAATAGAGTGAAGTTATGTATTAGGTGTTGAGTTTATATCGTTCTTTATGTGCGTTATACACAAATAAGCAATATTGGGAATAAGTCCTGCTTACTTTTTAACCAAATCGGGTCTAATAACTGTAACCTGTTGTTTTTATTGCATTTTATATTGTGATCAAATTATGAACAATCTGTTACATAGGGTATAAAACGAGAGAATTAGATAAGATTTCAAGCGCTTATCAACAGACTTATCCACAGGAAAAGGGGATAAGTTTTTAAGTCTATATAATACAATGAGTTATATGTATTAGATTAATGTAATACTTTAACTTAACTCATTAAATATTAATTAAATATGCTGAATAATTATCTAATAATCTTCAAATTAACCATTCAAGTAAATACTTATACACATAGCTGTTAATCATTAACAAGAAAAACCTAAAACTACTGTATATATAGTGTTTTATTTTTTTATGTTTGTAAGTTACTGTATTTTATATGTTTTTAGAGTGGTTAAAAAACAACCAAAATGTTAAGAATATCGCTAGAATCACCGGTTTTGAGTTTAAACTGTAGGTTCTCCACAGAGTTATCCACAGATTCTGTGGAAAAAGTTAATAAATCTGTAATATTTAAATTTGTCAAAGATTATTTTTTAAAATGCAATTCTCCAATTTCTTACCATTCACTGGCACAATACACATATGTCTAAGCCTTTAATTGCACGCATTGCTGTGCCCGTTCCCATTTATAGTCTGTTTGATTATTTGATTTCTGCAGAGTCTGATCAAATCCCGCTAGAGGGCTGTCGGGTCAAGGTGCAATTTGGCCGAAATCAATTGATTGGTATGGTGTTATCGGTGGTCGATGAATCTACATTACCGTTAACAAAGTTGAAACCACTAATCGAGATTATTGATGTTAAACCCGTTTTATCAGCGGACTTAATAAAATTGCTTAAATGGTCGGCCAGTTATTACCATTACCCTCTGGGAGAGGTGATTTTTAGTGCCCTGCCAAAGCGGATAAGAGAAGGCGTGCCAGCAGAACTGAAGTCTGAAAATTACTGGTACTTAACCGAAACAGGTAAGAATCTGCAAATAGAAAGCCTGAGTCGAGCACCGAAACAGGCTGCTTTATTGTCTTACTTACAAAATGCATCGGTAGATGGGCTTAATTCAGACCAGTTAAACGAAGGCTGGGATAACTGGCGCACACCAGTAAAGGGATTAATAGAAAAATGTCTGTTAGAGGTGAGGCAGAAAGTACAAACAGCTGTTATCGCTTCGCCTGATCAAATAAAAGATAAATCAACTCAAGCTTTTAGCTTGAATGCTCAACAGGCTAGCGCTGCTAAAGAGGTTGTTCAGGCTTTAAACACATATCAGGCGTTTTTGTTGCAAGGCATTACTGGCAGTGGCAAAACGGAAGTCTATTTAGACGTAATAGAGCATGCCCTTGCACAAAATCTCCAGGTTTTGGTGCTGGTTCCTGAAATTAGTTTAACGCCACAGTTAACTCAGCGATTTACCCAACGTTTGAACACCACTATAGCCAGCCTTCATTCGGGTTTAAATGATACACAAAGGCACAGTGCCTGGGTGCTGGCGAGTAAAGGCATTGCGCGGGTGGTCATTGGCACACGTTCGGCTTTATATACATCTATGCCAGATTTAGGTTTGATTATTCTGGATGAAGAGCATGATGCCTCTTTTAAACAACAGGAAGGTTTTCGTTATCACGCCAGAGACCTGTCTCTTGTCAGAGCGAAGAATAAAAACATTCCCGTTCTCCTGGGTTCAGCAACACCATCATTTGAGAGCCTTGAAAATGTAACTCGAGGTCAGTTTTCTTTATTGACACTAACAGAGCGAGGTGCTGCTGGTGCGACACCACCCAAAGTTAGCCTGCTGGATGTTTGTCGTCGACCGATGGAAGATGGCATATCAGATACGTTATTTAATAAAATTGAAGAACATTTAAATAATGACGGACAGGTTTTACTGTTTTTAAATCGACGCGGATATGCGCCATTATTAATGTGTCATGAATGCGGCTGGACAACAGAATGCCAGCGTTGCGATGCAAACATGACTTTGCATCATCATAATCAGCGTTTGCGTTGTCATCACTGTGGTTATGAAAAGAAAGCACCAACCCAGTGTCCCCAGTGTAATCATGAAAGTTTGTATATACCCGGTGCGGGCACAGAAAGAATTGAGGTTGCGCTTACTGAAAAATTTCCCTCCGTTGTTATTAGTCGAATAGATAAAGATACAACAAGACTTAAAGGCGAGTTAGATAGAAAGTTAAATCAGGCAAGATCAGGGGAAGCCAGAATACTGATTGGAACTCAAATGCTGGCTAAAGGGCATGACTTTCCGAATGTAACACTGGTGGGAATTCTAAATGCTGATCAGGGTTTGTTTAGTGCAGATTTTCGTGGCACAGAACATATGGCACAATTAATAATCCAGGTTTCAGGTCGTGCCGGAAGGGGAAAAAGAGCTGGTGAGGTCATTATACAAACGCATCATCCTGAACACCCGTTATTACATATCTTGCTCGAAAGTGGTTATGCGGGTTTTGCAAAAAGCGCATTAATTGAGCGTAAGCAGGCCAATTTTCCGCCGTTTAGTTATATGGTTATTGTGCGCTGTGAATCAATACAAAAAGAACAGGGTATAGAGTTTTTAAATGAATGTAGACAGGCTTTAAATTATGAAGGTATAGAACTGTTTGGCCCTATACCGGCGCCAATGGAGCGACGCGCGGGACGTTATCGCTGGCAATTAATTTTACTTTCGGATGAAAGAAAAAAACTACATGCTATTTTGCGACATTGGGTGCCAGGTATACATAAGTTAAAATCAGCAAATAAAGTCAGGTGGTCAATCGATGTTGACCCACAGGATATGTTTTGATGGTCAGGCTTGTAAAAATCAATAGATTTAAAATCTTATTTTTCTATTTTTTGTTGATTATCTAGTGCCATGAAAATGAGCTTGCTAATTAATAAAATCAGGGGCGCGCTATGCATAAATAAATCAAAAATATCGATGGGTTTACTTAAGCTGCCATCGCTTAGCATTTTTAATTTTTCCCACAAATGAGGTTCTGGTACAAAGGGCGCAAGTCCAAGCAAAACTGTAACGATGATCAGCGTTGATGTTGGTATTTTAAATAGAAGTTTTTTCATTATTTATCTTGTTGTATATAGTGTGTCATTAAAAAAGTAAAAACCAGGTCTCCAAAATGGATGCAGTTTTTGTGTTTTAGTAGTTCGCAGGGAATTTTTATTAAGACTTATCAAAAAATAAATCTCTTTATCATTGAGAGTGTAACTGAAAATAGTGCTATCAATTAAACGATCTATATTAGGGTTTGGTTAATTTCGAGTCAAATGAAATATGTAACTAATGCCTGTCTATAAACTAACGTGTTCCAGTTTCGGTTTTTCGGCTAAACGGTATTAGTAGCGGTTCTAAGACACTTAAACAGGGTCTATACTGGTTTTTAGTAGAATGAATCCGCTGTGAGTTGCCCTGTTTAGGGGCTTAATGGTGTTATAAGTTATAATCACATATACATAAAATTATAATATGTTAATATACGCCACCAAATTTTAGTTGGCCAGTTATATAGCTCCCCCCAGGTTGTATCCGATAAGAGCACCTATCTGGTCTAGTATTCAAGACATCTATAGGAGTCTAAATTATGACCACAGGTATGAAATTAAAGCAGTTTCTGCTACATGAGAAACGCGCGGGTGAAGATCTTCCTTATGATCTTATCGAGTTAATTCACGAAGTAAGTATCACATGTAAAGAGATTGCGGCTACAGTTAGTCGTGGTGAGCTTTCAGGCGTATTAGGCGTTGCTGGTTCTGAAAACGTTCAGGGCGAAACTCAGAAAGAGTTAGATATCATTACTAATGACATCATGGCTGATCACCTTAGTGTGAGCGGTCTGGTTGCGGGTATGGGCTCTGAAGAGATTGATGATCCTATCGATGTGCCTTCAAAAGAACGTGGTGAGTACTTATTGATGTTTGATCCATTAGACGGTTCTTCAAACATTGATGTGAACATTTCTGTGGGTACGATTTTCTCTGTACTAAAAGCACCTTTTGGCTGCAAAGAAACACCTAAGTTAAATGATTATCTGCAAAATGGCGATCAGCAGAAAGCAGCAGGTTTTGTTGTTTACGGTCCAGCAACTGTTTTCGTACTGACTACAGGTAAGGGTGTAAATATGTTTACACTTGATAACACAATTGGTGAGTTTGTATTAACCACTGAAGGTGTATCAATTCCTGAAGAAACAACGGAGTACGCTATTAACATGGCAAACCGTCGTTTCTGGGATGAGTCAATGAAACGTTATATTGAAGATTGTCAGCTGGGTGAAGATGGCCCATTAGGCAAACGTTACAATATGCGTTGGGTCGCATCAATGGTGGCCGAGGTTTATCGTATCCTTATTCGTGGTGGTATTTTCATGTACCCATACGATAATCGTGATCCTTCAAAAGCCGGTAAGTTACGTTTAATGTATGAAGCAAATCCAATGGGTTTCATTATCGAGCAGGCTGGCGGTATGGCGTCAACGGGTAAAGGTCGCATAATGGAAGTTGAATCCACTGGCCTTCACCAGCGTGTGCCTGTTGTATTAGGTTCTGCAGCTGAAGTGAGAAAGGTTGAGGAATACCATTTAAAGGGTGAAAAGGCTGCTTAATGATCGATTAATCGATTATAGGGAGTCGAAGTCCCGGATAAAAAAGCCCCATTCCTTCATGGACTGGGGCTTTTTTTATGTAATTTTTAAAACGTTATTAACTCGTTCCATGCTCCTGCGTGGGAATGCATAAAAAACTGACAGCATTTCATGTGTTTCAAACGTGTAATAAATACCAAATAGCTATAGAGAAGGCTTTTATAAATAAATAATTGTGTCACTATGCGAGCAGTTAAATCTAAGATAGATAGAAAATCATTATCAGTATACATTTTAGCGCGGGAGCATAGGAACGAGTTGATTTAATATTTGCGTTTTCTTTTACTTTTGACTTTTTGATACTTTAAGTAAGCACCAGAATGTAATCTGGCTTATTTATGCATTCTTAAAAACTTTATTTAATGAATTTTTTTTTATATTCTTCAAACAGGGCGGCTGCCTGTTTTTGATCACTCGTGGTTAGTTTATTAAAAGTGAAGCGAGCGTTTTTATCTGCATTTTCATTGTTCTGTATCGCAGCAAGTTTAAACCAGACATAGGCCATAATTTTATCTTGTTTGGTGCCCTGACCATTAAAATATAAACGTCCTAAATTAGCTTGTGCATCAATAGCACCTTTCCTGGCAGCTTTATCGTACCAACGAAATGCTTCTCCCAGATTTTTGGCTACACCCTGACCCGTTTCATGTATGTAACCCAGATTATACATAGAAGATATATTGTTATTTTCCGCACCCCGGTAATACCAGCGTAAAGCTAATGTATCATCTTTTTTTAGTCCCTTGCCATGAGAGTAAAGTTGCGCGAGGTAATAACAGGCAGCACCATGATTCTTAAGTGCTGCTTTTCTTAACCAGCTCTCAGCGAGTTTTAAGTCCTCTTTTATCTCTTTACCATTTGTATAAAGTTTACCGAGACGAAACTGAGCATCAGTGTCATCTTGCTGAGCCGCCATTTTTAACCACTGAATTGCTAACTCAATATTTTTTTCAACACCTCGACCGTCGTTATACATAACACCGAGGTTGTATTGAATTTCCCGGTCACCTGATTCAGCAAGAGGTGTCCAGAAACGTAGGGCAAGTTTATAGTCGCCATTTTTGAATGCTTCGAGGCCATCTTCGCGATCACCAGCATAAGCGAAGAGCGGTTGGTATATTAGTGCACAAGTTAGAAAAGTTAGTATTGAATTTTTTAGCATATCTGTTTTAGTTGATACAGCTTCACCTGGTGTAAAAAGTTTTCACAATCTGCTGGATTTAATAAACCCTGTTCATCTGTTATCGGCAGATTCGGGTAATGCTGTAGTATTGCCTGTGCAAAAACACCCATTGTCGAATTAGTTATTTCACCCAGGTGATTAAAAAGGGGGATATCTTTGATTCCGCAACTGGGCGATTTACTTTTAAAAATATAACCGTGAATGGCGTTTAACTCTGAAGGATATTGGTGACAATATTTGTTGATGTTAGCGGTGATGTCAATTGAAGGGTCATCTCGCCCACGCACCTCTATAACATCGAGGGTGCCATAGAGCTGTACAGCTGGCCGCGGTACGCTGAGGCCAATTTCGACCTCAGGGCAAACAGTTTTTACATCAAAATGCTGTGAGATGAATTTAATCAGGTCAGGGTATTGTTTGATTTTCGCATCATAACGGACTCTCTCACCGAGCAAACATTTACTCACCGCGATGAGGGGTTTTGTGATTATCGGTTTGAGCCCATTTTTATAGCTCTCTCACAGGTTTTGTTGGCTTCAACCGCCTGTAAACCGGCATCCCAGCCGGGCATGGTTTCTGGCCAGCCAAAACTATGTTGAACAATTAACTCACTTAGCGCATTAATATGAAAATCATTTGCATTGAGGCAGGGAATGTAATCAAACTCAACTCCGCCGCGATTTAGAAATAACTCACGATTTTCCATATTGATTTCTTCAAGGGTTTCCAGGCAATCAGCTGAGAAGCCGGGGCATACCACATCCACTGCTTTAACCCCCTGGTGAGCAAGCTGTTTCATGGTGATGTCTGTATAGGGCTGCAGCCACTCTTCGCGGCCCACTCGTGATTGAAAAGTGACTTTCCATTTGGTGTCCTTCAGAAGTAATTTTTCTGCCACAAGTCGGGCTGTTTTCTGGCAGTGGCAAAAATAAGGGTCACCATTTTCAACATAACTTTTCGGGATACCATGAAAAGAAAAAATCAGCATATCTGGTTTCCTGTCACGGTTACTCCAGTGGTTGATAATGGTTTTTGCAAGCGCGTCTATATAAGCCGGTTGATCATGGTAACTGTTAATAAAACGCATATCTGGCAACCAGCGCCAATTTTGTAGTTCCCGTGTAACCGCATCAAAAACCGAAGCCGTTGTGGTGGCAGAATACTGGGGATACATAGGTAAAATGATGAATCTTTTTGCACCTGCTGCCCTTAAACCCTGTAAACATTCAGAAATTGAGGGTTTTCCATAACGCATTGCAACATCAACAATAACCCCACCGCGTATTTTGCTTTGTAACTTCTTTTCTACTTTTTGCGCCTGTTGTTTGGAAATACTAATTAAAGGCGAGCCTTCTTCGGTCCATATTTTTTTATACATGGCGGCGGTTTTTCGTGGTCTAAAACGAAGAATAAACCCATTAAGAATAAGCCACCAAAGTGGCCGAGGTGTTTCGACAACACGAGGGTCCCACAAAAATTCAGCCAGATATTTACGCACAGCTTTTTCTGTCGGGGCTGATGGAGACCCTAAATTTACGAGTAAAACACCAAGGCGTTCTTTAGAGCCGTGAGTGTAGTTTGGATGGTTTAGATAGCGTGACATTGATTACAACTTATAAAATAGTTACTTTTGTGATTATTTTGGTGCATTTTTAGCTTTTTTGCGTTCAAGCTCGGGGTTTCTAGTTGTATAATAGCCCGCTAATTTTCGACCTTACAAGTGTTTTGATTAGATTTTTTACTGAACTAACTATAGCTCAGCTATAAAAAACTGTTTGAAACATATAATTACACTGCAAAAGCAGGAGTTTAAGAATGCCAATACGTCTGGCAGTACCGAATGAAATCGCAGCGGGTGAGCGTCGCATCGCCTGTGATCCAGTGGTAGCTAAAAAATTATTAGAACTGGGTGTTGATGTGCGCATGCAAAAAGGTGCCGCGGCATCTGCGCATTTTTCAGATGAGCAGTTTGAAGGTGTGACTCTGATTGAGTCAGCTGAAGAGCTATATAAAGACGCTGATGTGATCTTTAAAGTTCAGCCACCTACGTCTGATGAGTTAAACATGATGAAAGATGGTTGTGTGATTACCAGCTTTATGGCGCCACATAAAAATCAGGATCTCATCAAAACCATGTGTGATAAAAAGGTGACAAGCCTGGCGATGGAGCTGGTGCCACGTATTACACGTGCCCAGTCGATGGATGCTTTATCATCACAGGCAGGTATCGCAGGTTATAAAGGTGTGATTATGGGGGCCGATAAAGCCTCCGTATTTTTCCCTATGTTAACAACCGCAGCAGGCACTATACGCCCGGCCAGAGTACTGGTTATTGGTGCGGGTGTTGCCGGTTTGCAGGCTATTGCAACCGCAAAACGTTTAGGCGCAATAGTAGAAGCATATGATGTACGCTCAGCGACTAAAGAGCAGTGTGAATCATTAGGTGCAAAGTTTGTTGATACCGGTGTAAGTGCTGACGGAGAAGGTGGTTACGCACGAGAGTTAACCGATGATGAAAAGCAGCAACAGCAAGATGTATTAGATAAACATATAGCTACGTCAGATGTCATTGTCACAACGGCTGCTATTCCAGGTAGACCATCACCAAAAATTATTAGTGCTGCTGTGGTAGCGAATATGAAAGTGGGTTCAGTTATTGTTGATCTGGCTTCTGAAGGTGGCGGTAACTGTGAATTAACCAAACCTGGTGAAACAGTCGATTTTGAAGGCCGTGTAACGATTTTAGGGCCATTGAATGTGGCTTCTCAAGTGCCAATTCATGCGAGTGAAATGTATGCTAAAAACTGTTTTAATTTATTGTCACCTTTTATCAATGAGGGTGAGCTTGAGCTAGATTGGGAAGATGAGGTAATAAAAAATACTGTTTTAACTCATGATGGTGAAATTAAGGCAGAACGTTATAAAGAAGGAGCTAACTCATGATAGAAATTGGTGGCTTCACAGCCCTCTACATATTTATGTTATCGGCTTTTACCGGTTATGAAGTGATTAGCCGTGTTCCCGTTATCCTGCACACACCCATGATGTCTGGATCTAACTTTATCCACGGGATTGTGCTGGTGGGTGCCATTGTTGTTATGGGTGGCGCAGAATCAACATTAGAGCAGGTTATTGGTTTTATTGCGGTGGCTTTAGCATCAGGTAATGCGGTAGGTGGTTACGTAGCCACTGTGCGTATGCTTGAAATGTTTAATCCAAAAGATAAAAAGGGCGAAGTCTAATGGATATTTTTATTCAGGTAGTTTATTTCGTTGCGGCCGTTTTATTTATATTGGGTCTGAAAAAAATGAGTTCGCCGGTAACGGCTACAGGCGGTATTGTCTGGGCAGGTATCGGTATGATTGCTGCTTCATTAGTTGCCTTTTTCGAGCCTGGTGTATTTACCCATACAAGTAATGTTGTGTTAATTATCGTTGCCATAGGTATAGGTTCGGCAATTGCGTATATTACCGCCAAACGTGTTCAGATGACGGATATGCCGCAGATGATCGCTATCTATAATGGTATGGGTGGTGGCGCAGCAGCAGCAATTGCGGCTGTCGAATTGGTAAAAATGGCCGGTGGTCATGGCGGGTCAGCACATGAGTTAAGTTCTACCGCTCAGGTGTTAGCCGTGATCGGTGCTTTAATCGGTGCGGTATCATTCTCTGGTTCAGCCATTGCATTTGCCAAGTTACAGGGTTTAATGAAGAAAACGATTCGTTTGCCAATGCATATGGTCCTTAATCTAGGCTTATTTGTGTTGACGCTGATTGCCGGTGTAATAATTGGCTTCAGTGATGATGTCAGCATACAACTGGTTTTATTGTTTTTTGTATTGGCGCTGGTTTTTGGTGTGTTGTTTACAACACCAATAGGTGGAGCCGATATGCCAGTGGTTATTTCACTGTTTAATGCATTAACCGGTCTGGCGGTTGCTTTTGAGGGTTATGTGCTGGAAAACGCGGCGATGATTATTGCCGGTACCGTGGTTGGTTCGGCGGGCACATTGTTAACCCAGTTAATGGCTAAAGCCATGAATCG
>JAPHRB010000073.1 GCA_026197015.1 Gammaproteobacteria bacterium
GCTGCAGCATAACTTAGTAGTGTACTGCGTTTGTCTGACGTGTCAGTATCGGTATTCCATTGAAAAGTTGCGCGGGCTCGCCATTTGTTAAGATTACCGCCTATCTCAGTGATAATGTCTGAACTGTCAGAGGTATTTATCGTGTTATCTAAAGAAACCTGCTGGTCTTCAAAATAATAAGTTTGACCAATACTCATGTTAAAAAGTTCACGCCCTGTATTTTTATTAATTATACGTGAGCTTAAAGCCAGAGTTAACTGGTTCGCATCACCTATTCTATCAATGCCATTGAAGCGGTTTTCTCTAAACAGGGATGCGAAGCTGAAATCCTGTTCTGTAGTATCAAATACTGGATTTGCTGACTGGTCTTCATAGGGGATATTTAAATAAAACAATCTGGGTTCTAAAGTCTGTAAAAAAGAGCTATCAGATAAGTCACGCTCAAAAAATAAACCACTATCAAGGCTGAGTACACTTAAACCCCGTTCATCAAGATTGCTGTCATTACCCGTGATATCAGTTGTGTCATATTGTGTAAACATATAACCAGCACTTGGTTTTACATACCATGCATTGCCTTCTATAGGTAAACTCAGTTTTGGGTATATGTGAAAACGTGAGCCTTGTTCTATGGCGGTGGCTTCATGGTCAAACTCAACCCATTCACTGTCTAGTGAGCCCAGTAAATAACTACTACTGCTTGTAAATAATTCACCCTGGCCTTTTAAGGTAATTTGCGGCAGGCGTTTATAAGGTCTGTTAGTCAAAGCGATGCTGTCATCGATTGTTTGATAAGACTGAGTCATTAACCCGGCTTGCCACGGGCCATTAACATAATTTAATTTCGCATTTCTTTCTAAATGTGTTGTATTGGTTACGCTAATACTACTACCCAGATCTTTTAAATAATCATTATCAGATGCATCGTTAAGCAGCAGGCTTAAGTTTAAACGGTTTGTTAATTTGCTTTGGTTGTCGAAATGAATCAGGTAACGTTCCTCGTCATTAAACTCTTTGTCCTTGTTTAAGTATTCAAACTCTAAATTTCCATTGCTACTGTGAGTCAGGTATCTGTATTCAGTTGCTAACATTTCTCCACGTTTACTTATAAACGATGGTGTAATAAGTGCATCCTGATTAGGTGCAATATTCCAGTACCAGGGAGCACTAAACTCGAAACCACCTGAACTGGATGTTCCCATACCAGGCATCATAAAACCGCTACGGCGCTCGTCGCCAAGAGGGAACTGTATCCATGGTAAGTAAAATACGGGGACTTCGCCAATCCAGAAAACAGTATGTTTAGCTGTGCCGGTAGCGGTACTTTTATCTAACTCTAACCAGCTGGAATCAAGGTGCCAGTCAAGTTTATTTTCAGGGCAGGTAGAAAACTGGGTGTCCTGTAATGTTATTTTCTGATCGGCAGCAATACTAAATAATGGCGTGTTGCCCATTAGGCCGGTGTCGGGCATGTAGTAAAAACTATCTATGAATTCACCTTCATTTGTATGCATGTTCATCCAGCCACTGCTGGCATTGAGGGCCATATTTTCAGTGTCAGCATGAATATTGCCATCAAGTTCAAGCTTCTGCGCTTTTTTATCGTGGATAACCTTATCGGCCTGTAACCTGAGACCGTCGCGCTCAATAACGACATTGCCGGAAAATATACTGATAGCATTACCTGTATTTTGCACTTGTTCTGCAGTGACATCGGTTGAGTTAAGTGATTCGCCAGTAAATTCAGGTGGGGTGTTATATTTTATAGAAGAATAGCTGTCTGCAGGGCAGGAGTTAAGTGACCCTGCATAATTACGCTGATCTGTCGCCGAAAACAGTGTTGGCGAGATTGCTAATAGAGTGCTATATAGAAATAAACGCTTGAAGGTCATTGTTATTCGACAATTTAGTGAGGTCGGCAGTGTAATTTAATGACGTATTGTAGCCGATTAGACCTGAATAGTAGAAGGATTATCCCTTGCAGAAGAAAGTAATAAATAAGGATGGAGTACAGGTAATAGAAGTGCTCAGTCAAAAATATGAACCTTTTACAAATAAGCGCCTAGATGAGCGCTTTAGAATAAATTATAAAGTGTTCATTCGTTTATCAGATGGCAGCATTGTACAGGCCCAGGCTGTAGATATTTCTATGGGTGGAATTTATATTGAGTATGCTGCTCCTGCTGATGTGGGTAAGGTCTTTGATCTGGCTTTTGATTTGCCCTTAGCAAATGAATTTAAAAAGGTACTTGTTAAAGCAAGAGTGGTTCGTTCAGTGGTGCTTGGCAGTCGGAGTTTGTATGGGCTGGCTTTTGTGTATACCGAGTTTGTTAATGAGACAGATAAAACTTTAGAGAAGTATATGAAATTACGTAAGTTGCAAGCCACATAACTGTTACGCTATGTGGCTTGAGTGTTATCAGGTCAATAAAAATTCAAGCAAGGCTTTCTGGGCATGTAGGCGATTTTCAGCTTCATCCCAAACCACGCTTTGTTTGCCGTCAATAACGCTAGCGCTAACTTCTTCACCGCGGTGTGCAGGCAGGCAGTGCATAAAGAGAGCGTCTTTATTGGCAAGTGCCATGACTTCGTCATTAACCTGAAAATTGGCAAATGCATTTTCACGCTCTTTTTGCTCTTCTTCCTGCCCCATGCTTGCCCAGACATCGGTAACCACCATATCCACATTGGTGCAAGCTTCTTTAGGTTCTCTAAAAATTTTTACTCTATCCCCTGCTGCTTTAACTAACTCAGGGTCAGGGTCATAACCTTCAGGGCAGGCAATATGCAGCTTAAAATCAAGCTGTCGTGCTGCATTAATGTAGGAGTGACACATATTGTTTCCATCACCAACATAGGTAGCTGTTTTACCCTGTACAGCTCCCCGGTGTTCGGTCCAGGCCTGCATATCGGCTAGCAGTTGGCACGGGTGTACCCAGTCAGTCAGACCATTGATAACGGGTACTGATGAGTGTTTTGCAAGGGTTGTTATTTTTTCATGCTCAAACGTTCGCACCATAATTATATCAACCATGCTGGACAGTACACGAGCCGTATCTTCTATTGGTTCGCCACGGCCTAGCTGGGTGTCTCTAGGGGATAAAAACATAGCATGACCACCCAGTTGAACCATGCCGGCTTCAAATGATACACGGGTACGGGTAGATGATTTTTCGAAAATCATCGCCAGTACCTTGTTTTTTAGTGGCTCATATATCTCACCCGCATGCTGCATTTTCTTAAGCTCGCTTGCACGCTTAAGTAATTGCTTGAGTTCGGTAGAGCTAAGGTCGAGTAGGCTTAAAAAATGACGCGTCGCCATTGGGCGTCTCCGCTTAATTTAGTTGTAAAAATCTATAATGAGCTTGCTGACAATATCTACAATGGTATCAGCTTGCTGGTCAGATAGAATGAGAGGTGGTAATAAACGCACAACATTACCCGCGGTTACATTAATAAGACAATTTTGCTGTAGAGCCAGGCCGACCAGTTCTGTGCAGTCCCTATCAAGCTCAATCCCCAGCATTAAACCTTTGCCACGGATGGACTTAACAGCAGGGTGTTCTGAAAGTTGTGTAGCAAAACCTTCAAGTATTTTCTTGCCAAGTTGATCTGCTCGTTGGCATAGATTGTCTTCAATGATGGTATCAATAACGGCTATAGCTGCAGCACACATTAGCGGGTTGCCACCAAATGTAGAGCCATGGTTGCCTGGTTGAAACAGCTCGGCAGCTTTACCATGAGCCAGGCACGCACCAATGGGTACACCGTTACCCAGGCCCTTGGCGAGTGTCATAACATCAGGAATGATATTGTTATGCTGAAAAGCAAACCAGGTACCTGTACGGCCCATACCTGTCTGGATCTCATCAAGCATTAATAACCAGTCATTTTCGTCACAAATAGCGCGTAACTCAGTTAGATAATTATCATCAGGTAAACGAATGCCACCTTCACCCTGAATCGGCTCAACCAGGATAGCTACCGTATTATTACTGTTATTAGCAATAGATTTTATGGCTCCAATATCATTATAAGGGGCACGAGTGAAACCTTGCACCAGTGGCTCAAAGCCGGCCTGCACTTTCCGATTACCTGTAGCAGATAAAGTCGCTAGAGTGCGTCCATGAAAGCTACTTTCAGTAACGATAATTGAGGGGTTATCTATATTTTTATTGTGACCATGAAGCCTGGCCAGTTTAATAGCTGCTTCATTAGCTTCAGCGCCGGAATTTGAAAAAAACACCCGATCCATTTTAGATATGTTACATAATCTGTCTGCTAGCTGTTGCTGGTTTTGAATGCAGTAAAGATTAGATGTGTGCAGAAGTTTCTCAGCCTGATCCTGTATAGCTTTGGTTACCGTCGGATGGGCATGACCCAGGCCGCAAACGGCTATACCTGAGAGAGCATCCAGATATTTTGAGCCTTTGTTATCGTACAGATAGGCGCCTTCACCTTTGTCAAAACAGACATCAAGTGGTGCATAGGTTTTCATTAGATGGTCAGATCCGCTCATGTTTGTTCCCACTGCTAAAGCCTTAAATTATATTCAATGAATATTTTTAAGGCTCCTAAAATGCAAAAACGGCAGAAAGGCTGCCGCGAAACGGTTAAGTATACTAGCCTTTTCAGCTTTTTCAAATACTATAATTGAAGCGAAAATGAAGTGTATATGTTGGTTATGGCGCATCTGCCTCGGGGAAATGTAGATAGAATAAATTATGACTGTTATTCATTAAGAAGATGAGCCGAGTAGATCGCGCTTTTTGCGTTCCGTCTCCTTATCGATACCATCAAGAGTTAATACTGTATGGCTGACTTCGTGAAACTACTGGTGGTATGAATAAAAGGGGACAGAGCGGAAAAACACCGGTCTGTCCCCGAGGGAAAAGTGCCTGAGCAGATAAACTAATAAGTTATGCAGGTAAATCGTGCATATAGATTTTATAGTCCGTGAGCAGAACCTACCATGCATAATAACATTGGTAGAGATAATACAGTGTTAGTACGAGATGCTAGCAGGGCGATTTTCTTAGCACCTGCAATTACGTCTGCACTATGCTCCAGGCCATCCAGGCCAAGGATTTTCTTCTGGTTTGGCCAGATAAGTACCCATACATTGAATAACATAATAGTGCCTAACCATGCGCCAAGACCAATAACTTGCAAACCTTCCTGGAATGTGAAGGCACCTACAACACCGCCCAATGCAGAAAATTTAGGCTGTGCTAATAATGCCATACCAGCCAACCACGTTACGGCTGCTGCCATGCGAAACCAGAGCAATGCAGTTGGGGCAATATATTTGTTGATAGCCGCTGGTCCTGGGCCGCCGTTGTCTTTTTCGGCAAGGGCTTTACCTACGCCGGGTACTTGAACAAAGTTAAAGTAGTAAAGTAAACCGATCCAGGTAATACCCGCCGCAATATGTAACCAGACTGTTGCTATACCTTTGAACGATTCTAGAGTGCCCATAGTAAACGCTACGATAAGAGCAAGAATAAAACCAACGGCTATTGTGCCTTTGATTGACATTAGAGGATTCATATTAATTTCCTGTTTATTTTCAGTTAAGATACTTGAGTGTTTTAGTTGGGCATTAAGATAAGTTAGAAGCGCTTGTATTTCAAGGTATTATTTGACTTATATCATTGTTTTTAAGGATTTCAATGGATGCTATTGCATTAAGTATATTTTCAAGCCGAATTGAAGCGGTGTGTGATGAAATGGGTGCTGTTTTACAGCGTGTTGCGTTTTCGCCCAATATTAAAGATCGTCTGGATTATTCCTGTGCTGTCTTTGATGTTGAAGGTGAACTGTGCGCTCAGGCAGCACATATACCAGTGCATCTGGGCAGTATGGCTTATGCGGCTCGGGATATTGTCAGTAAATTTAACTGGCAGCCGGGAGATATGGTGGTTTTGAATGACCCTTATCTGGGGGGAACCCACTTGCCTGATATTACCCTGATTGCCCCTGTGTTTATTCAACAGCAGTTATCAGGGTTCGTGGCAAATCGTGCACATCATGCGGATATAGGTGCATCCAGCCCTGGTTCTATGCCGGTATCATCGAAATTAAGTGAGGAGGGGCTGGTTATTCCACCTACACATTTGTTGAGGAATAATCGGGAAGAAAAAAAGGTAATGCATGATTTATTGTCTGTTTTACAAAACCCTAAACAGTCATACGGTGATTTTTTTGCACAAATTAGTGCAAATAGACGGGGTATGCAACGTTTAGAAGAGTTAATTACGGGGATGGGTGTAAAGCAATATCAGTTGGCGTTAGTTGCTCTAAATGACTATGCCGCAAGAATTGCTGAGGATGCAACGAAAACAATCACCCCGGGGGTTTATGATTTTACAGATGTTATGGATGATGACGGGCAGGGCAATACGGATATTAAAATTAAGGCAAGCATTACGGTTTCAGATACATCAATAGATGTAGATTTTGATGGCACTGCAAATCAGGTAACAGGTAATATAAACTGTCCTTTATCTGTAGCTGCCGCCGCAGTTTATTATGTTTTTCGTTGTTTAATGCCAGTGAATACCCCCGCCTGCGCAGGCAGTTTTCGTCATATTACTTTATCGGCAGCAGAAGGTTGTTTGCTTAATGCGCAAAGGCCAGCTGCAGTAGCCGCTGGAAATGTAGAAACCAGTACGCGTATTGTTGATGTCATAATTGGTGCGCTTGTAAAAGCGTTACCGGAAAAGTTGCCGGCTGCAAGTCATGGCAGTATGAATAACCTGGCGATGGGTGCAGCAGAAAATTTTCATAATAATATTAGAACAGATGCCTGGGATTATTATGAAACGATCGGTGGCGGCATGGGGGCAAGTTATTTATATGATGGTTTGAGCGGCGTACAAACGCATATGACTAATACGTTAAATACACCGGTTGAAGTGCTGGAAATGAACTACCCACTCAGGGTAAATGAATATTCACTGCGTAAAAATTCCGCTGGTAAAGGGCAGCACTCCGGTGGTGAAGGTCTGCTTCGCTCTTATACGTTTTTACAGGATACGCATATCACCCTTTTAACTGAAAGAAGAAGGCATAAGCCGTGGGGAATCAATGCAGGTGATGGCGCGCCTGGTGAAAATTTAATAAATGATAAACCCCTGGGGGCAAAATTTTCACAGATAGTAAAAGCGGGCGATAAATTAACGATTAAAACACCGGGGGGTGGAGGGTATTCAAAGGGTTAGATTTTATTTTAACTGTTCGTGGGTGTGTGTTTTTTAGTTTAATTTAGTCTGAAAGTGAATGTGGTTGGGGCACATCTCCATCGGGGAAAGAACGCGCTTTTTGCGCTCTGTTCCCTGTGGTGATGCCATCAAGAGTTTTACGGAGTCGGTAAATTGCACTGTCAACTCCTGGTGGTATGGGTTAAGGGGACAGGGCTCAAAAAACGAGACCTTTCCCCGAGCAAGAGGTTTCTTAACAGGGTAAGAAAAATTACTTTAATGCCTTCTGAACAGATTTCATGCTCTTGACCCAGGGTTTAAGGGAGCGTAGTTGTGAAGGTAAACCGGCAATGGCATTGCGGGCATTTTCACGGCTGTTATAACTACCGTATACCATTACGTAATAGGGTTTTGAAGTTAACCAGGTTTTATACCACGCAGCATTTGCTGATAACTGATTGCGCTGAGCAAATTTTAAAAGTGTTTCCGGATCCCGTGCGCCCAATAGTTGTAATGTCCAGTTTTGACTGTTTTGTGAATTCAGCCAGTTAGTATTTTGTAAGCCCATTTTCTCAAGTTCCTGTAATACAGGGTTCACCGGCATTACAGGATTAACAACTGCTTTTATATCTGTTTTAGTTTTTACTTTTAGCGGTGCAGTTTTTTGCACGGGTTTCTGTTGTATAACAGGTGTAGATTTAAGTTCTGCTGGTTTAATTACTTGAGGTGGTGGTGTCACATCAGCAATTACCTGTTCGATGCTCTGTGTTCTGGTATTGGTAGTAGCAATATTTTCAGGTTTTTTAAGCTCAGTTGCAGTTGATTCCGTTATCGTTTCTGCTACAGGCGTATCGTCTGTTGCTTCATTTTCTGTTTCTATTTCTACTGTGTCTGTTGTTGTCTGGTCACTTTCCAGAATATTAATCACATCTGATACTTCATTAACGGTAGTTGCTTCTATAGAGCCAGGTGTTAATGGAGCCTGATCTGCTGGTACGCTTTCTGTTTTTTCAAATAAGAAATAGAAATAACTGCCTGCAATAATTATTAATAATATAAAAGTTATGCTGAGAGTTTTTATCCAGACAGGTGTAGGAGGGTTTAAACGGTGTTGTATTATTTTGTCAATAAGCAGTGCTGCTTGATTCATTATCTCTAGAGGTGTGCCGTTAGTTTTTTTCAGTAGCTGTTGAATGTCGTTGTTTGTTAATAATGGTTCGTCAGTATAACCTGCGCTGCGTAAGCGGTGAGTTATAAAATCATCAATCTGTTTTGGTGAAAGCTTAGGCATAACCTGCACATATATCTGGTCAGCCTGTATATCGGTTATTTTTTGTAGAGTGTCTGACATGCCGGAATTGGCAAGCAATAATATTTTTAAAGTAACATCATGCTCCTGTTTTAGCTGGTGTTGGTATCGAAATAATTCCTGTAATGTCGTATCGCTTAATACGTGGCTATTGTCCATTATTATCAATGGAGTCTGGTCAAACATTTGTAAGCTTTTGAGGTTTTCATTCAGGTGATTCGCATCACCCAGATCCTGCAGGTGGATAGACATTTTTTGCTGAATTTGCATCAGCGTATCAGTGGCTTCAGCCTGCATGGATAATGATTTAGTGTTGGCTATTTCGGTTTGTATGAACTGTCGAAACAGGGATGTCTTTCCTGATCCATGATCGCCCTCGACTAATAATAACAGATCGCTAAATTGTACCTGGTGAATTAGACTGTCAGAAATTTTGGTAAGAGATTGTGTGTTAAAAAAACTTTTCTCTGTCAAAATTTCATTTGCGAATGGCTGCTTGCTTAAGCCTAAAAAATCCAGACTCTGTATATTTAATTCGCAGTCAGCTTTATTGTTTTTATTTTTTTTGGCCATAGATAGTGCTTTAAGGTATCAGGTTAGCAAATGATAATTGTCTGGGGTTAAAGATACGTTCATATTCTACAATGGCATATCTATCCGTCATGCCAGCAATATAATCTGAAACGCCTCTGGCAATACCATTCTTACCAATTTTATCTTTTAAATTGTTGCAGTGTTGTAATGCGTCGGGCGGAAGTATTCGAAGGTCATTTATAAAGGCCTCGAATAATGAGTTTAAGACTCTTTCTGCTTTAGTCGTCATGCGTTGAACGCGATAATGGCGGTACAAATTTGTCATCAAAAAACGTTTCAATTCGAGGGTTTGTTTTTGCATGTCTTCACTAAAACCGACGATGTTTTTTTGCTGGTTTCGAGCATCGTCCGGGTGATTTATATTTAACCTTTCAATTTCATTTCTAGACGTTTCGATCAGGTCAACAACCATACGACTAATCATACGGCGAATGACTTCGTGAATTAAACAGGTATGACTGATTTTCGGGTATTTTTGCATAACAATTTCATGTTGATCCCTGAATAACTGGGTTTCCAGTAACTGTTCTATTGTTATTAAACCGTATCTAACGCCATCGTCAATATCATGGTTATTGTAGGCTATTTCATCGGCCTTATCACAGGCCTGAGCTTCAAGACTAGGCTGGTTTTTATCTAAAAAACGTTGACCCAGTTGACCCAGATTACGAGCATCTTTTGTTGAGCAGTGTTTTAGTATGCCTTCACGGGATTCAAAACTTAGATTAAGGCCGGGAAATTCAGCGTATTTTTCTTCTAACTCATCAACCACACGTAAAGATTGTAAGTTGTGCTCAAAACCACCATAAGTCTTCATGCAGCGGTTTAATGCATCCTGACCTGCGTGACCAAAAGGTGCGTGCCCCAGGTCATGGGCTATTGCAATGGTTTCTGCCAGATCTTCATGTAAATGTAATTCTCGGGCGATAGAGCGACCAATTTGTGAAACTTCAAGGGAATGGGTTAAACGGGTTCGAAACAGGTCGCCTTCGTGGTTTACAAAAACCTGGGTTTTATATTCAAGACGACGAAAAGCAGCAGAGTGTATTATTCTGTCACGATCTCGTTGATATTGAGTTCTATGAACCGGGTCAGGTTCGGGGTGCAATCGGCCCCTGGACGTTGCTTCACTACATGCATAGGGGGCGAGGTTGCGTAAATCATATCCTTTATGCATGTTTTATAATCTCTTTAGGCAGAGTAACTTTCTGCAATGGTTTCTCTTAAAATAGCGTCAGTATAATCTTTAGATATAATCGCATTGCCCATCGATTTATATAAAACGAGCTTTAAAACACCATCAGATACTTTTTTATCTAATGACATAAGTTCAATAAATTTGTCTGCACTCATTTGCTCTGGAGCGGTTATAGGTAAGTTTGCCCGCTCAAGGATATCAATTACGCGACTAACATCATTTTCGGAAATCCAGCCCAGTTTATTGGATAAGCGCGCAGCCATTACCATGCCGCTAGCAATGGCTTCACCATGTAACCATACGCCATAACCCATGCCGGTTTCAATTGCATGGCCAAAAGTGTGACCTAAATTCAAAAGCGCACGTTGACCACTTTCTCTTTCATCTGCGGCTACGACTTCCGCTTTATTACGACAGGAGCGCTCAATAGCATATGCTAGTGCGGCAGGGTCTCGATCAAGTAACTTGCCTATGTTACTTTCAAGCCACTCAAGAAAATTGATATCTCGAATAAGGCCGTACTTAATTACTTCGGCTAAACCAGAACTAAGCTGGCGTTCTTCTAGTGTATTTAATGTGTTGGTGTCAGCAATAACCGCCCTGGGTTGATAAAATGCACCAATCATGTTTTTACCAATTGGGTGGTTAACCGCTGTTTTTCCCCCGACAGATGAATCTACCTGTGACAACAGGGTGGTTGGAATTTGTATTAAATGTACACCACGTTGGTAGGTTGCGGCAGCAAATCCGGTTATATCTCCAATAACACCACCGCCTAGTGCAATTAGTGTGGTGTTTCTATCGAGGTGGTTTTCCAAAAGTGTATCGTAAATAGAGTTAAGTACATTCAGATTTTTATGTTCTTCACCATCAGGTAGTATTAATGTTTTAAATCGAATATCACTTAATGATTTTTCTACCGCATCCATATATAAAGGAGCCACGGTTTCATTACTAACAATGAGTGCACTATTACCGGGTATATGTTGGGTAAGCAGCTCACTTTGCTCTAACAGGTTATGGCCAATACAAATTGGATAACTGCGCTCACCCAGATTAACTTTTAACGATATCATCTTAAACCTGATGTGTTATTGAATTTTTTTATTTTGTCTAGCATAACGTTTATTACGGCTCTAATCGACTGTTGTCCTGTGTTTATAATAATATCAGCAGTCTCTCTATACAATGGCTCGCGAATTTTCATAATTTCTCTAAGCGTTGCAGCCGGGTCAGGGGTTTGTAGAAGGGGCCTGTTTTTGTCATGTCCTACTCGATCAAGTAAGTGTTTGATGTCGCTGTGCAGATATATTACCGTGCCCCGGTTTTTCAAATGCTGGCGATTTTCCTTAGCCAGTATTGCGCCACCACCGGTGGCTAATACCAGTTGGGATCTTTGAGTTAACTCATCAATAATCGCAGCTTCTCGCTTACGGAAACCGGCTTCACCTTCTTTCTCAAAAATTAACGGAATATCAACACCGGTATGCTCTTCTATAGCGTGATCGCTATCTTCAAAATCCATATTCAGGCGTTTGGCAATTTGCCGCCCCATTGTGGTTTTGCCAGCACCCATTGGGCCAATTAGAAAGATGTTATGTTTGTTCATCATAGAAAACTGAGTTTATCATTTATAAATGAGGGTGCTACTCTTTTAATTTTATTTTGTGCCAGAAAAAGAACCAGGTTAACTTTGATGGTAAGCCGGATATAAATTACTAAAGGAGAAAGTCATAGAAATGTATGTGCTTTTTATAAAAAAATATTTAGATAAGTGTTTAATCTGGCTGAATGAAGCTTGTCTTAAGTTTAAAGAGGGCATGCTGTTAAGCTTAAATCAGGCTTATCATCTTGTTAACCGATAATGACAAGAAAATATTCAGATTTCCAATCGGTTGAATATGCTAAGTTAGAGCTTTTTCCAAATTTATATCTAAGGTGTAGCTGTAAAAATATTAGATGTATACTGAGGAGAAGCGGTAGCACCGTCCGAAAAATCTAAATTTCCAGAAAAAGCAGTAACGCCACCGGTTAAACTTGTGCTTGGGTAAGCTATATAAAACTCAAGATCAAGCGATCCGAGCTCAGTTTGATATATTACTGCAGGGCTTGTTCCATCAGGGTTTGCGCTACGCAAGAATAGTTGGTGATTAGCTGATGTCACAATTCCAGAAGTTTGTTGTTCTAAATAAACGACCTTGGTTCCATCTGAACTTATATCATAAAATTCATCACCTATTAGTGCAATATCGTTATCAGTGTTAATAATAGGCTTCCAGTCGGTGGTTATTTGTGTGACGGTAGGACCTGACACGTTGATGGTAAAAATTTCCGTACTGTTATCCGCGTTGTTTCCTGTATCGATATCAGCGTCTGATGCAAATACTATTATGTTGCCGTCATTACTGATAAGTGGGGAAATAGCAGATTCACCACCAGGTATTGATGTCTGAATGGCAAAATTAGTACCTGCAAAGTCAATGGTATATATATCAGTTGAGCCATCTACATTACTGCCATCATTTAACCAGTCACCTGAGCCATTAAAAGTAACTCTGGACGCATCACCGGAAAGACTAACCTGGCCTACGCTGTTACCCGTTGTTGAATTGGTTATTTGTGTAAAGGTGCCCAGACCGTCTGTTGAAACACTGAATATTTGAGTGTCAAATGCACCGTTGCTTCCAGCATGGTCTGCCCTGGAAGCAAATACCGCAATATTTCCATTAGATGAAATGCCCGGCGTGGTATTAGTAACCGTGTTTGTTGTGGTGGCCGTAAGTTGTAGTAAAGTGCTAGTGGTTATATTGAATGCAAAAATTTCAAATGAGCCATCTGCATTTGTTCCCAGAGGGTCAAGGTCATCAACCCATACTACCATTGTGCCATCAGCAGACAGAGTGAGCTTTTGAAATTTCGTCAGGGCTTCATTGCCAACAGTGAAACTGGTTAGCTGAGTAACCGTACCATTATTGGCCTGAAAAATCTGTTCCAGATTGTCTGGGTTGTTGTTGTTTACATCAAAAGTAGCACTGAAAATAATGGTATTTCCATCATCAGACATTTGAACATTTACCGCATCATCAAAATTGGTTGTGTCCGTGACAGAGCCTTGGATAGTTAAATTAGCGGGAAGGGTTGACCCGCTACTGCTACTGCCACCGCCACTGCCACCACTAGTTGTACTACCACCGCCTCCACCAGTTGTACCCGTATTTGGTGTTTTAAATGGACTTACATCACTCGAGCAAGCAGTCAGCTGAGCTGTAATAGTTAATATTGAAATTAATATAATAAATATTTTAAACACGTTTTAACCAACTTGAGGAAAAGTGAGTATGTAATTAGGCATAGGGTATAAAAAGTTAATTAACCAGATCAATATAAACACTATCCCAAATTACAATGCTTGAATTTGGGCTGCATAAAGTTGAGTGCTGGCAGTTTGCGCCACTATATAAACCATCAACGGGAGTATATCCACCGCTATTATCAACATCGATTGGTATATCAATGCCGTCATCGAAAACGCCATTAGCATTATTGTCTATAAATGGTTCATCGGTATCTAATAAGAAATCATCACCATCATCAAAAAAACCATTGCCATTTAAATCGTTATAAGACTCTTCACCTGAAGTGTAACCAACAATGTTTGCATAAATACGTTGCTCGTTCGGAGGTGTTGAATCAAAATTTTCATAACCATTATATACAGCGCCAGGAAGTAGAGGTGGCAGTCCACGGGATATGTTGGTTGTTAGTAGCGTCATAGAGCATGAGCCAGAACTTAATGTGCAGCTCGGCTCTATGATTCCAAAGTTAGACTGAAAGGTTATTTCAGAACCGCTTACTTTAAACCTGTTTTTGTCTGCGCCCTGAACTTCGATGCTGACAGTAATGTTGCCAGTTGTAGAATCGATGGAAAGAATGTCGGTCACGGGAAGTATTGTTACCCCGTCAAACGGATCTGGTGTGATACCGTCGCTATAGGTAACAGAAACCGATTGTGGCGAGGCTGTATCTGGTGTTGGTGCGACTGTAAAATTAGCCATATCTATATTGCCAGCAGTCACATTTCCATTTACAGAAAATGGACTTTCGCTACCTCCGCATCCTAAGAGTAAAGTAGAAATTACAGCGCAAGACAAAAGTGTTAAGTTGTTTTTCATAATCAATATCCTGTGGCCATTCAATTACAGGCTAAGTGAGTCTTTTAATATTTTCGGTGTTACAAATATTAGTAACTCCTGTTTCTCTACACTTTCAAGTGTATGCCTGAACAGGCTGCCAATAAGTGGCAGGTCTCCTAAAACGGGAACCTTATCCAGCTCATTACGTGTCTCAGTTTCATATATGCCACCAAGCACGATAGTGTCTCCATTGTCGACCAGCACCTGAGTTGTGACCTGGCGAGTATCTATACTCGGAATATTCGCAAATACCTGGCCGACTGCATCTTTGTTTACGGATAGATCCATAATGATTCTGTCATCAGGTGTAATCTGAGGTGTTACCTTGATGCTCAATACGGCCTTTTTAAATTCAACCTGTGTCGCACCACTTGAAGTGGCCGATAAGTAAGGTATCTCAACACCCTGTTCAATAAACGCTTCATGTCGATCAGAAGTCACTACTCGTGGACTTGAGATAATTTCACCATCATCTTCCGACTGTAGGGCAGAGAGTTCAAGATCTAACAGGTTGCCACCACTAAGTATTGTAAATGCAATACTACCCGTGGCACCGATTACCGGCATATTTACATTTAACCTGTCTGAACCGGAAGGTGCGTCAACAGGAAAAACCGTGCCACTGTCCTGTAAATTACCAATAGCGCTGTCTGTTACTGTATTGGTTCCACCAAAAGTACCCGTTGTTGCAGTCAGACCATCGGTGCCGCTTTCCTGAACACCGGTAGCACCAAATCGAACACCAAGTTCTTTCTTGAAGTCATCAACAGCAATAACAATTCTTGATTCAATTAAAACCTGCCTAACAGGAATATCGAGTTTGGTTAGAGTTCGTCTAATCTCAGAGATTACCGTGTCAGTGTCTTTTACGATTAACGTATTAGTACGTTCATCCATAATAACGCTGCCACGGGGTGATAATAGATTCAAACTGCCTTCTTCTCCCGTACCCTCAAATAGTTGGGCCAGGTCAGTTACCTTGGCGAAGTTGATTTCAAAGAAAGCACTACGAATTGGTGCAAGCTCTGTAACCTGTGCCTGTGCTTCGAGGTCTATTTTTTCCTGAGCGGCAATTTCTTCACTAGGTGCAATCAACATGACATTACCAGATTCGCGCTTTGATAAACCTTTGGCTTTTAAGATAATATCAAGAGCCTGATCCCAGGGAACATTTTTAAGTCGTAATGTCAGGTTGCCATCAACCGAGTCACTAACAACAACATTAAGCCCGGTAAAGTCGGCAATAAGTTGTAAGACTGCACGTACCGGAATGTCCTGGAAGTTCAAAGAAAGGCGTTCACCAGTGTAACCAAACTTGGCTTTTTTCTGTTCTTCCAAATCATCTTTTGAAACAGGTATAAACTCAATGGTAAATAATTTATCAGTCTGATATGCCAGATGTGTGAAGTCTTTATGACTTGGTTCTATTAGAATTCGAGAGTTGCCATCAATCTGGAAGCTGTCAATAGTTTTAACCGGTGTTGCAAAATCCAGTACGTCTAAACGTTGATGAAGATTCTTTGGCAGGTTTGTGTTTGAAAAGCTAATGACAATTTTTCCAAACTCTTCACTGATATCCATTGGAATACTGGCTTCTGATAAAGAGAGTAATACCCGGCCTTCACCCTTGTCGCCACGGCGGAAATCTATTTTTGTAACAGCTCTGCCACTACTCTGTCCTGAGCTGCTTGCCGCGGCAATACCACCAGACTTATTCGACTCAGAGGCGCTAGATGACTCGCTTTCAAGTGTAATTGAAACAGTGTTTCTATTTATTGAGACATCATAAGGCACAGTTTCAGATAAATTCAAAATAATACGTGTTTTGTCTTTAACGGTAACCGCGGTTAAAGATTGTGCAACACCTATACCAATTTGTTGTTTTCTTTTAGGTAGTTTGCTTTTGGTGTTTTTAAAATCAAAAGCAATACGTGCAGGGTTATCTATATTGAAACTTAATGGCTTTTCGCTTGTTTCAGAAAGGCGAATATTTATCTGCAAACGATTGCCAGGTAATGAAGAGTAACTTATTTCTTCAATATTGTTTGTCGCTGCATGTACCGTTTGTAAGTTAAACCCCGTTAGCATCACAAGTATGAAACTAAAAAATATTTTTCTATGCATTGAGCTTTTAATGCGTGTTATTAGGCTGTTCATGATTGCTCCATACTTTTTTATTTTGTGCCGATGGCTAGAGAGGCTGTGCGTTCAATATAGCCTCCAAGCCCATCCGGGATTATTTCAATGATATCTATCTGTTTTTCTGTAACAGAAATGATTTGACCTTCATTCTGTCCAGCGTAATTGCCTGTTTGAACCCTGTGAACAACATTGTTAGGGTCTTTCACTAATCCCCAGGTGTTCTCATTTTGTACCAGAATGCCAACCATTCTTAAAGTGTCTAATGGGTAGGTTTCTAATGGCTCTTTCGGGCGATTTGCACTTGGCCTTAAGCCATTTTCATTAGCATTATCCTGACCAATTTCTGCTTCAAATGCAGCTTCGAAAGGATCTCTCAGTTCAGCTGCAGAATATGTGAAATTTTTATATGGCTCAAACGTAGGTAAAGGTTTTACGCTTCCCAGGTGTTTTGATTTTGTGTCTTCAATATAAGCAGTGAGATCATCATTGTTCTGTGAGCATGCACTTAAAGTAATGCTTAATATTAAAAGTGAGCTTTTAAACTTTAAGGACATTATTAAACATCCTCTTGTTCGTCTAGATATTGATAGGTCACAGCTGTTACTTCCATCTGAAGTAAAACGCCCGATTTTTCTTTTGGTTTTTGTATGCTGATATTACGCATTGTAACGATACGTGGCAGAGCCGCTACGCCGCTAACAAATTTTCCAAACTGATGGTAGCGACCAGTAACTCTTAGTTTAATGGGAAATTCTGCGTAGAACTCTTTAGGTGATAAACCTTCTGGTTTGAAATATTCAATTTCAAGCCCGCTGGCAATGCCAGTTTGAGAAATATCTGTGAGTAGAGATTCGATTTCTGTTTTATTAGGTAGTTGTCGAAGCAATGCACCAAAAGACTGTTTCATGTCTTCCAGTTGTTGAGCGTAAGCTTCAAGATTGGCTGCCTTGCTTTGCTTTTTATCGAATGTGTCTCTAAGAGAGGTCTCTTCCTGTTCAGACTTTTCAAGAACTTTAAGCTGCTCTTTGGTGTCAAAAATTACACCGGCACCAGCCGCTAGCAGGCATAGTAAAACGATAATGATGACTTTAACCGGTGTGGATGCGGAACCGATTTTTTTAATGTCATTAAGATCAATATCACTAAGATCAATTTCGTTTAGTTTTGATAGATCCATTTTATAATCCCTCAGCCTCATCTTCATCAGTTTTAGGAGCTGACTGTTGTGCGACTAGAATAAATTTACTGCCACGGCCATCTTTACGGGTGCTTTCAATTACCTGTAATTTTGGTTTTGTCATCCATTCTGAAGCGTCTATATTGCGCATATATGCAGAAACACGGCCATTCGATTCCGCGATACCATTTATGGTGATATTGTTGGATGATTGTTTGATTTCAGTAATATGCAACCCTTCAGGGATGGTTTTAACTATTTCATCAAACAGGTGAACAATTTGTGGACGCTTTTGCTGTAAAGATTGAATAATTTCCATTCGAGATAAAAGTTTTGCTTTAGTGTCTTCCAGGCCTTTTATTTTTAACAATTGCACATCTAGCTTTTTAATTTCAGTTGTTAAAATGGAATTCCTGTGATTCTGATGATCAATCATGCGTGATATATTCATATGAATCAGAACAATAATCGAACCGGTTAGCATTAGCGCTAAACCTGTCATTGTCCAGAATTGCTTGGTTTGTTCTTTACGAAGTTCTTCGCGCCAGGGTAAAAGATTAATATGCGCCATTAGTCGAAACTCCTCATGGCCAGTCCACAGGCAATCATTAATGCGGGAGCATCATTACTTAAAGCTTGTGAGTTTACCTTGTTTGATAAATCCATCTCGGCAAACGGGTTGGCAATTATGGTTTCAATTCCCAGTTGCGAGGCTATCAGCTCGTCTATACCGGGGATTGACGCACAGCCACCGGCAAGTGCAATCATGTTGACTGATTCATGTTGTCCAGCAGTATAGAAAAACTGTAAAAAACGACTGACCTGTTGTGCCATATTTTCTTTAAAAGGCTCTAACACTTCAGGTATGTAGTTGTCTGGCAGGCCGCCTACTTTCTTTAATCGGCCTGCTTCTTCATAAGCCAGACCATAACGACGCATAATTTCTTCAGTTAGCTGTTTACCACCAAAGGCTTGCTCGCGGGTATAAATTAATTCGTTATTTTCAATAACATTAAGGCTGGTCATGGTGGCGCCTACATCCAGCACGGCTATAACAAATGTTTCGGGTTCGTCGTTATCTTCATCAGTACTAACAGGTTTGGTTGTTATTAAACTGGTTGCTTTTTCTATTGTATAAGCTTCAACATCAACAATTTTTGCTGTAAGGCCGGCTATTTCTGCTACAGCCGTACGCATTTCCACATTTTCACTACGTGAAGCGGCAAGTAAGACATCAACAGTATCCGGGTTGCCATCAGTCTCGCCTAACACCTGAAAATCAAGATTAATTTCTTCTAACGGGTATGGAATGTACTGATCGGCTTCTAGCTCAATCTGAGTTTCCATTTCTGCGTCAGTTAAACTGGAAGGCATGGTGATTACTTTAGTAATAACAGATGAACCGGGAACAGCGAGTGCGGTTAATTTGCACTTGGAACCTGATTTTTTTAAAGCCTTAATCAGGGTTTCTCCCACGGCCTCGACATCCTGAATATTTTTTTCAGCAACAGCATTAGCTGGTAATGGTTCAACTGCCAGACTTTCTACACGATAGCCAGTATCAGTTTTAGACAGCTCGACGACCTTGACAGAAGTCGAACTTATGTCTATTCCCAGTAATGATGGTTTTTTGCGTTTCATTTGAAACACGACTCAATCCCCTTAATCCACTTTGAGTATAAGTAGTTATAGCTCTTTTGTGTGTATTTGCATTAAATATTAGCTGCAAGTATCGAATAATACTAGTCTATTTTAAAAATACTGTCGCTTGAATTGTATTCTAAGACTATAATTCATGCACGGTAGGAAACTTCTTTATCTTCTTTCTGAGTTGAAAATAAAAGCAACTTATTCACTTAAATGAGTTCAGATAGTAGTTAGGTGTCTGAAAAATAAGTCAATTTCATGGGATAAATTAGTTTTCGAATGAATTATCTATTTATATGTACAGAACTCAAACAGGATTTGCGATCATTAAATGATTACTAAAGGGCTAGTTGAATAATATGCAAAAATTTTTAAAAATTCTTAGAGTTAGTTCTAAAATTTTCATCGCTATGGTGGTCTTAGGTGTTACCTGTTTACTTGGCCTTTATCTGTATCTGGAGCCCAAACTCCCTTCTATTGAAGGTTTAAGCGATATTCAGCTACAGGTTCCACTACGAGTTTATAGTTCTGAAGGTGGATTAATTGCTGAATACGGTGAAAAACGTCGTACGCCAAAAGCAATCAAAGATATACCTCTGCCATTGAGGCAGGCATTTCTGGCGGCAGAAGATGATAGATTTTATGAGCACCCGGGGGTTGATTATCAGGGAATTCTAAGAGCTATGGCGGTATTGGCTACTACCGGTAAACGTGGGCAGGGTGGAAGTACTATTACTATGCAGCTTGCTCGAAATTTTTATCTAAGTAGCGAAAAAACCTTTGCACGTAAGTTAAATGAAATATTTCTAGCCTTGAAAATTGAGCAACAATTGACCAAGGATCAGGTGCTGGAGCTTTACTTAAATAAAATTTATTTAGGTAATCGAGCTTATGGTGTAGCCGCTGCTGCTAGAGTTTATTATGGTAAAGAACTAGAAGAGCTGAGTCTCTCTCAGTTAGCAATGATTGCCGGGTTACCTAAGGCACCATCCAGATATAACCCTATTGTAAATCCTGAACGTGCTTTATTGCGTAGAAACTATGTTTTAAATCGTATGTTGGCACTCGGATTTATTAGTGAGGCTGATATGCGTTTTGCCAGGGCGCAGCCTGTTACTGCCGGTCTACATGATTCACCTGTTGATGTATCTGCATCGTATGTTTCCGAAATGGTGCGCCATGAAATCACTAAGCAGTTTGGTGATGATGCCTATATCAAGGGCTTAAATGTTTTTACTACCATTGACGGACGTCTTCAAAAGGCTGCTAACGAGAGCCTTCGACATGCCTTAAGAGCTTATGATATTCGTCATGGTTATCGTGGTGCGCAGCAAACGATAGAATTGAAACCGGATGGTGTTGAGTTAAGTAAAGAAGAATCAGAAATTTTATGGCGTGAAGCTGTTGAAGATCTGGATGTTGTCGGTGGCCTGCATTCAGCATTGGTGCTTGAAGTGGCTGAGCAAAGTGCACGCGTTTACCTTAGGGGTGGGCGTCTTATTAACCTCGACTGGGATGGTTTAAAGTGGGCCAGAAAGTTTGTTGATAGAAACACTCAGGGAGAGGAACCAAAGTTAGCTAGTGATGTTTTAAAGCCCGGTGATATTATTCGTATTTATAAAGATGGTGGGCGTTGGGTATTGGGGCAAATTCCTGAAGTTCAGGGCGCCTTAACTGCGCTTCGTTCAAATGATGGTGCCTTGCAGGCGCTGGTTGGTGGATATGATTTTCATCACAGTAAGTTTAACCGGGCTGTTCAGGCAAAAAGACAGGCCGGGTCAAGTTTTAAACCCTTCATATATAGTGCTGCATTAAGTCGTGATTACACTGCTGCAACCTTGATTAATGATGCCCCCGTGGTGTTTCATGATCCGGTTTTAGAGGGAACATGGCGCCCTGAAAACTACAGCGGGAAATTCTTTGGGCCAACAAGATTACGTGTGGCGTTATTTAAATCACGTAATCTGGTGTCCATCCGCATATTGCGCTCTATCGGTATTCAGTATGCAACTAATTTTGCCCAGAAGTTTGGTTTTGATTCGAACTTGTTGCCTCACGATTTATCACTGGCTTTAGGTAGTGGTGAAGTGAGTCCTTTGGAGTTATCCACCGGGTTTTCCGTTTTCTCTAATGGTGGATATAGAGTAAAGCCTTATTTTATTCAAAGAATAGAAGATATTGATGGCAATGTGTTATTTGAGGCTGACCCCGAAGTGGCCTGTGTCAGCTGTGAGTTGAAATCTCGAGGTATTGTGTTGCCGCAGCAGCCTCAAGATGCGTTATCAGATGAAGCAGGGGTTGAAATGTTAAGGCAGGAGCAGTTGCTTAGCCAGTCTTTACAGCAGCAACAGAATATGCAAAAGGTGGCTGGCGAGTTTGATGAGGCTGGCGATAATGAAGCAGGAAGTTCGCTTCAGGAAACCGGGGTACAGGAACCTAATCTCGGATTCAAGTTACCTAAGCAGGCTGAAAGAGCAGTAGATGAGCGCATCATCTACATTATGAATACCATATTGCAAGATGTTATAAATCGAGGAACAGGTCGACGGGCTCGTGCTTTGGGTCGAAACGACTTGCATGGTAAAACAGGTACAACGAATGACCAGAAAGATGCCTGGTTTAATGGATTTAATGATAAGTTGGTAGCAACTGTCTGGGTTGGTTTTGATCAACAGCAATTGTCATTAGGAAATTACGAGACAGGCTCTAAAGCCGCTTTGCCTATGTGGATTGAATTCATGCAAACCGCCTTAAAGGGTGTGCCTGAAACAAAGATGCCGCGTCCAGAAGGTCTGGTGAATGTGAAAATTAATGCGGAAACCGGTGAGCTGGCGAATGCATCAGATAAAAATGCGATTTTTGAAATTTTCAGGTCGGAACTGGCACCTAAAGAAGAGCGCACAGACTCTTTACCGGCTAATACGGGTAATAAGGGTGACATTCCCGAACAGTTGTTTTAACTTTTTGCACGATAGTCAGATCGGAATAACAACAGGGGACGGAGCGCCAGAAACGGCACTCCATCCCCCGGGCAAAGCAAGCGAATGATAGTCAGTTTTGAAATAATAAATGTCTGTTAGCGCTATTTAGTAAATTTTGTATTAAAAAATATAACTAACGAGATAAATTATGTGTGGCATTTGCGGAGAATTCAGATTTGATGGTTCAGCGCCTGATTTAGCTCGAACCAATAAAATGATGACTCGCCTTGAGCGGCGGGGGCCGGATCATGGAGGCTCGTATTCTGATGGGCCTATAGCTCTAGGTCATAGACGGCTGGCGATTATTGATTTGTCTGAACATGCTAATCAACCACTGGTAGATCAGCAGCTGGGCCTGGCGCTTATTTTTAACGGCACTATTTATAATTTTCCTGCGCTGCGTTCCGAGTTACAGGATAAAGGTTACCATTTTTTTTCTAGCGGTGATTCTGAAGTCATTCTTAAGGCATATGCTGAGTGGGGAGAGGCATGCGTAGAGCGGCTTCACGGCATGTTTGCTTTTGCTATCTGGGACATGCGTAAGCAACGTTTATTTCTAGGTCGTGATCGTTTAGGAATCAAACCCCTCTATTACAGTTTTAATAACAAACGACTTTTATTCGCCTCAAATGCACAGGCATTGTTGGCAACAGGTGATATCGATACGTCGATTGATTCAGTAGGTTTGCATCATCAGTTAACACTTCATGCAGTCATTCCTGCGCCTCATACGATATTAAATGGCATTAAAAAAATGCGCCCGGCGCATTGTATGTGTTTTAGTATTGATGGTGGTCTTAGTGAGCGAGAGTACTGGGTTCTAAATGCCTGTCGTCCCAAAGAAAAAATGGATGAACAGGAATGGACAGAAGCGATTCATGAATCATTAAAATCGGCTGTTGAAAAACGTAAAACCATTTCAGATGTGCCAGTAGGTGTGTTGTTATCTGGTGGTCTGGATTCTTGTCTACTGGTTGCTTTGTTAGCAGAAGCGGGTGTGGGAAATATAAAAACATTTACCGTTGGCTTTGAAGATCAGCCTGAAGAGAAAGGTAATGAGTTTGAGTTCTCAGATCTGATTGTAGACAGGTATAATACCGA
>JAPHRB010000093.1 GCA_026197015.1 Gammaproteobacteria bacterium
AAAGTCATCTAAAGTCATCTAAGACACCCATCATAAAAAACACATAAAAACAGAGGTTTAGATTGTGACTCAGTCTTTTGTTGTTATGGGTGTCTTAATGAGCTGTTTTAATAAGTTCCGATTTTAATAACTATTGACAATTATGATGAGGCGGGAGTAGCCTTATAAAATGAGTGGGTATTAATATCGAGTTCAACCTGTTGTTCAACACAGTAGGCCTTATTGTGACAGCTGATTCGAAAACTAAAAAACATTTTCATAAGCGCGCTCGTGTTTATACGATATTAGGCCTACTGTCAGTGCTTGGTGCCGGCTGGTCAATATTCAGTTCAGATTTCAAATCAAATATATCACCTGGTTCAAACTATACTTTTTCCTGGAATGAAGCTAATCAAGATGTCACTATGCCGCTAGCTGATCAGCTAGTTATAGATCGCGTCAAACTTGAACTTTTGGGAGTGGTAACTCAAGGTGGTAACAGCTTAGCTTTTATTAGTATCAATGATGGGTCAACAATAATAGTAGAAAAAGGTGGTGCAATAACACCTGGATTGCTACTTGAGGATATCAATTCTAAAAATATAATTGTGCGTCATACACAAGAATTAGAAAGAGTCGCCCTTCAATCAAGTCATAATGATCAAGTAAAGAAACATGATAGTAATGTGCTTGATGATATTCAAACAGAAACCCTCAACAAAGAAAAAATATTCAGAGTTGGTAATGAACAACTTGGTCTTGCGCAAGCGCCTGAAAGTATTCAGCAACTTTCAGATAACCAGTATATTGTCAGACGCAGTTATTTAACCAGCCTGTTAAATACCCCGGATATTTTTAAACAGGCATTGATAAAACCTAAAGATGGAGGTGGATTGATATTCGGGGGTATTCGACCAGATAGTGTTTTTGATTACCTTGGATTCAGAATTGGAGATGAGATTTCTGAGGTGAATGGTAAATCAGTAGATTCATTATGGGATGTGTTAGCAATTAGAAATGATTATGAAAATATTTCTAAACTGGAAGTAAAAATATCAAGGGGCAACAATTCTCAGTACCTGCACTATTTTTTACAATAGCAGTAAATTGCTAGCCTTTTTAGCGTTTATCACTAAAGCGTTTTATGACCGTTAATATAGCGTAAACAGGCAGGAGATTATCAAATGAAAAAATCTATATATATTTGTATGTTGCTTAGTTTCATGTTTCTTTTTTCATGTAGTTCAGATGATGTGGGGGACGGTTCTGAGTGCTCATCTTGTAAAACTGATTCGGATTGTAATGATGGTATGACCTGTCAGGGTTTTTACAATAGCAATGGAGTGTATGAGCGTTGTTCAACTTACTCCTGCAATGTATTTGGGTGTTCAGGGACGACAAGCTGTTGATAGGTCATTTATCAGTTGAGATTCCCACCCAGAACGGACATTCAATCATGTCTTATGCTCATTACTCAAGGCATAAGTCCCAATAGGGTGTGCCCTCAAATCGTTTAACAAGTAGATCAACAAACGCTCTGACACGCTGTGAAAGATGGCGCGTCTGCGGGTAGATCGCATATGCATAAATCTGTGGAGTACTGTAGTCTTTGAGTAAAGGCACTAGCGCCCCACTCTCTATTTCCTTATAGATAATAAATGTTGGCACGAGAATAATACCCTGGCCTTCAACCGCGGCTTCTTTAAGAAACTCACCGGTGCTTGCCTTAAGGTAAGGGCGTATCCTGGTTTTGATTTCGTTACCATTGGCATCGATTAAATGCCAGTATTCGGAATCACGTAACAGGCTGTAAACAAGGCACTGATGCTCTATCAAATCCTCCGGTGACTCGGGTATTCCCATCCGTTCAAGATAATCCGGGCTTGCACACATAACTGACTTAACAGTTGCTATACGGCGCGCAATCAAACTCGAATTCGGTAGATCCGCAACGCGAATCGCAAGATCAAATCCCTCCTGAATTAAATCTACTTCTCGATCATTAAAATCCAGATCAAATTCAATCTGCGAATGCTCTTTCATAAAATCATTAATGATGGGACTCATATGCATAAGACCAAAAGAGGATGGCAGGGCTATCTTCAAACTCCCCTTTAATGTTTCATGAGCCTGAGATGTAGCAATTTCAGCCTCTAGAACATCATCCAGTATTCGTACAACCCGCTGATAAAAAGCGCGGCCGGTGTCGGTTAGGTTCATATGACGGGTTGTTCTGTGAAAAAGCTGCACACCGAGATGTTTTTCAAGTTCTTTCAGGCGACGACTAACCGCCGATTTGGCAACATTCAAGCGATCTGCAGCGCCGCTTATACTGCCTGCTTCAACAACCCGAATAAAGGTATGCATATTTTCAAAACGATTCATTTTAGCTCGATTGTTGCGATAATCAGAACAATTAATTCATATATTAGTTGTTTATTTGTTAATCAGCAACAGTGATAATAACATCCACGTAGAGGAACAGGCTCTCCAATACGGGAAGGGAGAGGTTATGAATGCACAAATGAACTAAGCACGGTTTTAACGTTCGAAGGTGCTGACACGTTACTGTCATTCCCACAATCAAGCCTAAAGGCAGCCTACCCTGATAACAGAGTTAAACTTTATACTGCCACACGTGCGTAATATATTATGCAAGTAATTATTTAACAGGCATCTGAAATACTCAGTTGTATTAATTTACAAAATGCATCGAATTTGAACATATTGAGAAGAGAGAAAAGGTTTGACATGCAGTGGAAAAACGACACAGATCGATTTGGTTTTATTGCAATAACATTACACTGGCTGGTGCCTTTACCGGTTTTCATTCTGTTTGCATTGGGCTTGTGGATGACCGAACTGGATTACTACGATAGCTGGTATAAGTTAGGGCCCTGGTGGCATAAAAGTATTGGTGTGTTACTTTTTCTAACGGTAATATTACGACTTTTCTGGCGTTTTTTTACACCGTCACCAAAGCCCTTAACAAGTCATAAACCATGGGAAATTAAAATAGCGCATGTGGTTCATATATGTCTCTATCTGTTACTATTATTGACTATGTTTAGTGGTTATCTTATTTCAACTGCAGATAATCGCCCCATTGAAGTCTTCGACTGGTTTACAGTGCCGGCAACGATTACTTCCATTGTCGAGCAGGAAGATGTGGCAGGTCAGGTTCACCTGATAGTAGCATCGATTTTAATTGGTCTGGTACTGCTTCATGCAGCTGCAGCCTTAAAACATCATTTCATTGACCGGGATCGCAGTTTGATGCGTATGTTCGGACGTTAATTATTTTTATCAACGAGGAGATACACCATGACATTACGTAAAATAACCGCTTCATTATTGTTTGCCGGTTTAACTTTTAATAGCGCGGCGTTACTGGCTGAAGACTATATGATTGATACTAAAGGCGCACATGCTTTTATTCAGTTTCGTGTTCAACATTTGGGATACAGCTGGTTATATGGGCGCTTCAATGAATTCAGCGGTCAATTTAGTTATGATGAGAAAGCTCCAGAAAAAGCATCTGTCGAAGTCACTATTAAAACCGCTAGTGTTGACTCTAACCATGCGGAGCGTGACAAACATTTACGAAGTGATGATTTTCTGGATGTTAAAAAATACCCTGAAGCCAAATTTATCAGTACAGGTTATACACCTGGAAAAAATGGCAAAGGTAGGCTTAAAGGCAACCTGACTTTGCACGGTGTGACCAAACCAGTAGAAATTGAAATGTATTCTGTTGGTGCGGGTAAAGATCCATGGGGCGGTTATCGTCGCGGTTTTGAAGGCAAAACTAAATTTGCCATGTCTGATTTCGGCATTGTAAAAGATCTTGGGCCAAAATCAAAAGATGTTGAAATGACGCTGTCTCTGGAAGGCATCAAAAAATAAAATCTTTGTGTAAATTAACTCTATCGCAATGCTTGCGATAGAGTTAACGACTATGCTTAAAATAATTATCTGCAAATGATGTAAGCACCATATTTCTCAAAAAATTAAATGTTAATAAAAATTAAATACCTGTCCGTCAGGCAAAAGCATTCACCGACTTAAAATATTTTAAATTTTACACAGCCTGCTGATGCGGCCAAATTATGTTTTCATATAAGCATAATTTGTCCAAAACATAGGCCTTATGGTGTGTTCACACTCATCATTTTCAAAACAGTTTTATGAAAGATTCATCGCACGTTTTTCCAGCGCTTCTATTCGTGCGCTAATAGGCGGATGTGAAGAAAACAATGCCATAATAGCGCTTTTGTCGTTAATTCCAAAAGCCGCCATCTGTTCTGGCAATGGTTCTGGTTCAACCTGCCCAAGGCGTTTAAGTGCATTAATCATATTCTGGTGCCCTGCCAGATCTGCTCCACCGGTGTCTGCAATGAACTCACGTTTTCTAGAGAAATACATTACGATAGTTGAAGCAAGTACAGATAAAACAACCTGTGCCACAATGACACTAACAAAGTAACCAATACCATGCCCCTGGTTATTTTTTAAAATAACACGGTCTACAACATGACCAATTACCCGTGACAAAAACACAACAAAGGTATTAACAACGCCCTGAATCAAAGCCAGTGTGACCATATCCCCGTTAGCGATATGGCTCATTTCATGCCCCACAACCGCTTCTATTTCTCCTTGTGTCATATTGTCTAATAAACCTTGAGAAACTGCCATTAATGCCTTGTTCTTAGTGGCACCTGTGGCAAAGGCATTCATTGCGGGTGATGGAAAGATAGCCACTTCAGGCATTTTTATACCGACAATTTCAGACTGTTTTTCAACTGTTTTAATTAGCCATTTTTCAATATTGGATGACGGGCTGGTTATGACAACCGCCCCTGTCATACGTTTAGCCATCCATTTTGAGATTAACAGAGATATAAATGATCCACCAAAACCAATGACACCAGATAAAATAACTAATGCCTGTATATTAAGGTCTGAACCATTTTCAGCCAGGATGCTATCAACACCTAATAACCTTAAAGTAATACTCAGAACAACCATAATAGCTATGTTTGTCATAATAAATAACATGATTCGTTTCATTGTTTAACCTACGTTAATTTCTTAAATATAAACTGACTGCATTTACCCTTACACAATAAGGTAAACACAATCATAGATATGGGTATTTTACATGAAGTAAACAATAAGATAATTCGAATATAAAGAGTATTATGATCGAATTTTACGAAGTTATGATATAACTTTAGTATGACTTCGGATTTTGGTGCAGCTCAGGGATAGTTGTTAGAGGATATGCTTTCCCACGGAGGACCGTGGAAACAAGGCGAACGAGTGACTCTTATGATCTGAAAGAAATTGCACTGTTCATGCACATCTCCCTCGGGGATAAGTCGTTGCTGTTTGCGCCCTGTCCCCTTAATCCATACCGTTACGAGCTGAAAGTGTAGGGTGCCGATTCCGCAGACTCTTGATGGCGTAACAGCGGGAAAGATACTCGGTCACCAATGGTGATATGCATGAACAGTGTATTCCCTCGTGAAAACAAACAAGCATAACGAATAGGCCAGGAGTGATTAGCCTGTATATCAAACGACATCAGCTAACTTCACTTGAAGTTAACCTATTATATTTTCCTTAAACTGTGACTGAATAAGCACAACCTGATCCATGTTTTTAAGCAAAGCGTTCACACAGTTCTGGTCGAGCTTTTCACCAGCTAAACTCTGTATAAGTTCTATAGCTTTTTCATTACTCCAGGCTTCTTTATAGGTGCGCTTACTTGTTAAGGCATCAAATACATCAGCTACCGCTACAATGCGTGCTTCCAGTGGAATGTTATCACCCTCAATACCTGCAGGATATCCACTACCATTTATTGCTTCATGATGCCCTTCGGCTATATTACGTAGAATATCCATATGTTTGATATTATTTAAGCCGAAGTTTACTAGTAATTCATCTATGATTTCACAGCCTTTATAAACATGAGTTTTCATAATTTTGGTCTCATTATCATCAAGCTGACCAGGTTTTAGTAATATATGATCAGGTATGGCGATTTTTCCAATATCATGTAATGGCGAAAACATAAATATGTGTTCAATATAGTCATCATTAAGATCGTAGGTCTCTGCAAGTTCGGTAGCTATCAAGCGACTATAACGTGACATTCGATCAAGGTGACTACCTGTTTCAGGGTCTCTCATATGCGTGATATGGCCCGTGGTTTTCACCGCTGCAGTCAGTGTTTTTATAGAACTAAGTTCATTAATTACCATTAAAGTAATCATATGCGCATATACATCTATATGCCGCAGAACACTTTCAGTAAACACATCTGTTTTATCAGAATTAAAGAAGATAAAACCTATGAAATCACCTTCATTAAATATAGGCAAAGTATAACTTGCAACATATCCGCCACGTCCGATTCGACGGGTATGTTCATGCGAGCCATTATCAAATGTAAGTAAATTATTAATTACTCTTGGAAGCCCTTTATCTAATATTTTTTTTAACGATGGAGCCTGATCAAGTAATGTTTGATAGTGTTCAAGAGGATTATCTGTATCGCCACTATGCAAATATGTTTTGAGTACTTTCGTTTCAGAATCGTATAAAGCAACGGCTATGCGAACGATAAAAGGAAATAAATCACTTAATGACTTATGAGTTGATGCTAACTTATCCTTTAAAGAAAGGTGTTTGTTGATATCTGCAAGTTGATCACGATGTTCGTCCATAAAGTTTTCAGCTTCAAGTTAAATATCTGGTATAAGAGTATATAGACCACTTAATACGGTAACATTAAATATCATCAATGCAGATCGACTCAGATCATTAGATCAGATATATCTATATAGTATCGCTTTAAAAATTATATATTTTGACAGGTACTCATTTCATTACCAGGGAGCAAAAGAATTCATAAAATTCATTGGTCTTGAAACATTACTATTCATACTAGACATGTCATAACGCATTTGATTCATAGACATAGACATATTGCGCATATTTTTATTCATTTCACTAATATACATAGACTGATCCTGCATTATTAATGTCATATTATGCACGTCTGCAGTCATCTGAGTCATATTACCGCTCATATTAACCATCTCTGTTGAAACAATGGTGATATCTTTTGTTAAACTAAAAATAAGAAAGAAGCCATATATGGCTAGTACAACAAAACTAAACATAGCCGGGTAAACAATTAACTCCCAACGCCTGGCACTTGCAGTAAAAGTTTTAGTTAAATCGTCAAGGCTTCTGCTTAAAACATGTTCCACACTATCCTTAATAGTATCGTCATAATATCCAAACATTGATAATTTTTTGTCACAAGTATCTGGCGAGTTTGGACAGGTATCAGGGTCAGCCGTACACCCTGCAATACCGGGCTCACATTCTATTGCCTCAATAATGACTTCACGTACATTTTTTATTTTTTTCGGCTTATGATCTGTATTCATTATTATCTCAAAAAGTTTAACTAATCTGGTTTAACTGGTATGGTTTAATTCAGCCTGTAACTTGTCGGCTGTTTCAGTATCAAGACCACGAATAATACGCAACAGGTGCTGCGCCTGATAAGCATTTTTTGTCTTACTTAGCTTAAGCGCCGCATGATAATATGCATCACTCGCCAGCTTCCATTTAGACTGCATATAATAGAGATTGCCTAATTCACCATAAACATTTGGATCATCACTTAACATTTCGGTTAATTTAATATACGTACTTTCTGCTGTTTTTAAATCACCATTCCAATAGGCTAAACGAGCCTTAAATATTAATTCCTGCGCACTTAATAAAGAAGAATCACTTTCTAATGGCTGCGATTCTTTTTCATCCATAAAAGTTTCAAGAGTTTCACTCACTGATTCTTTAACAGCTGAAACTATTTGTTTCATATCAAGATCTGTTTCTTCAGTATCAATAGTTGTAGATTCGAACTCGGGAACAAAAGCAACGTCAGAATCCAAAGATTCATTCATCATATCAGCCGGCTTAGAAACAGGTTCCTGATAAGGTGCTGTAGTGTTTACTTCATCTTCTGCTTGCACTGGTGTTTTTGAATCACCTAAATACTGGTTATATAAAGATCCTTCATTACTTGCAAGCTTATATGAAGGAATGTCAAATCCTATAGATTGAGAGACATCATTAAGTACATTATCAATCGGTTTATTGAAATGCGGTGTAAATATAAATGCACGATAGTAGATTAGAGCTAAAACAGGTAGCAAATAAATAATTAACCATATTGTTTTCATAACTAAGCTTTTCATTTTTAACTCCAATTAAACAAGATCAGCATAAAGAGCTGAAGCTAGTATATTAAATTCTTTAGCACTTTTGCTATTAGGTGATATTTCATTAATAGACATGCCCTCACTTAGAGTCCGTCTAAACATTGTTCTCTGACAAAGTCTGTGAGGCAATACCTGAATACTTTTTATTGAATTAAGCGCCTCTTCTGTTTCATCTGACTCGCGAACCATGGTATGAGTATCTGCCCTATTAACAAACGCCAACAATTCCAGAGGTTTATCATCTGAATCACATTCTTTAACTATTTTTAAAAATCTTTGTGTCGCCCATAAATCAGGCTGACTAGGCGAAACCGGTATTAATACTCGATCTGCTAATTTTATTGCTAACTTCATATCATGCATATTTGAAGCGCCTACATCTACAAGAACATGCTTATCAAGATGGCTTTTAATTTCTTCGACATCAGTCAATACTTCCAGTGGTTCAAAACCTTCATCCTTTCTAACATCGGCAACATCACTCAAGGTACCTTGCGGGTCAAGATCAAAAGCCATTATTGTTTGATCTTTTTCTTTTAACCACAATGCAAGATTGAATAACACCGTGCTTTTACCTGAACCACCTTTTAAGTTTGCAATAACAGTAACCAATTTAGCTCTACCTGTAGTTTTGTGATGATGAGTTAGCAGGAGATCGAGACGGCCTGTTTATCGATCTGTTTAACGGTAGTTGTTCTTCTCGCATGATTTTGTAATTATCTGGAACAACAAATATTGTTTTCTTTTGCGTTCCCACCTTTATATTTTTTAACTGCCTAATGTAACCACCAGGCAACTCTTCTTTTATAGATATTTCTAACTGCGGATCATACCATTGATATGAACTGACCGTAGACCCATCGGGTCGACTTATAGTTCTAACCCAGCGCTCTGTTTTACGCCCATCAACTATTTCATTTTTTTCAAGTTTCATTTCTGCCATTGATCCATCATTAAAAAACTCGCGTACAGCCAACTGTCTCTTAACATCAACCCAATGTAATGTTCTTATATTTTTACCATTCTGATTTGCTACAATCTGCCACTTTTGCGCCGGTCTATTATCAACAAGCTCGCTGCCTAACAAAGTACAATTTGCATTCTGAATTCGGCTACAAGGATTTAAATCCTGATCTTTATTTTGTTTTTCAATTGCTATCTCAATATACTCTTGATGTTTTTTATTTAACTTTATTGCTTTACCCTGATATGGAAAAACAATATCAATAATAACGCCGTCACTGGTTTGTACTTCTGTTCGAACAACATCTTTACCTACAAATAACTTACTTGTAGTAGACGGTTGCCCGGGTATAGACACAACAGCATCAGCTGAAAACTCTTTATCTGTTATCGATGCATAACCATTATTAGTAAGCAAAAATAACACCATCGTTACCATCAAAGATTTAAAAGTCATGAGCATTCGTCTACCTGAAAGTTTAATAAATAAAATATAAGAAACACGTCCTTGTGTTCTCTTACATCTCAGTAACTGAAATTACTGACCGGGTGCAGGTACTGGTGCTGGACCATAACCAGGGTAACCACCACCATAAGGTGCTCCGTAACCATAAGGTGCGCCACCACCATATGGTGCGCCATAACCATAAGGTGCGCCATAACCACCATTATAACCGTTATAACCGTTGTAGCCGTTATATCCATTATAACGATTGTTACCGTTATAACTGTTATTGCCATAGCCATTACCGTAACCATTACCACGACCATTACCACTCATATTAAAATCTAAACCCCCGTCACCAAGGAAGTCCCCCATGCCCCAACCGTTACCACTGCCATTACCATTGCCATTGTTATTCCAGCCGTTATTGTTATTACCCCAACCATTATTATTAAATGGTCCCCACCAGGCGTCAGCCACCATCGGAGTTGCTAGTGCGCTTAATAAAGCTGCTGCAGATATAATTTTTGATACTTTTTTCATCGTATGATCCTCAGTTATGTATTTATATTTTCCTGAAGACATATGCCTTCTAATCAAACATGTTGCGGAAAGTTCAACATGCGGAACTAAATCAGATTTCGATTTAATTTACTCTATCGCCAGCCATATCTATTAAATGGCATATAACCCTGCCCCATAAACGGATACGCACTGTAGCCACCATATCCATAACCAGGGTTTGCATACATTGGTGAAAACCCGTTTGGATCTGAATAAGTAGGAAAATGACCTGCTATGGGTATTAGAGAAGGATTTCTATTTTGATTGAGTAATAAATTATTATCCCCAAACGGATTATACTTTGGCTGGTTATTTGCGTGAACATTGTTATTAACAGGTGTATGCTTTTTATCTTTCTTTGTTTTTCCTGAATATTTTTCAGGCACAGTGCCCCATGGACGCTTACCATTCATTTTAGAAAAACCACTATTATCTGGTTTTTTAATAATCCATGGGTTAACTGACTTTCTCTGCGGTTCAGTTAAAGCATAATGGCCCGTTTCAACTTCTCGAGTAGCAACTGGTGCGCGCACAGGCTTATTACGAATATTAAAGTTCGAGCCTGTTTTCCATTTTTTAAGGTCATGAACACTCGCGGCATGATTATGTTGTGCATGGCCATATATCGATTCATTATGATACGAATATGATGCAAATGGAAAAAATACTGCCACCGAAAGACTCATAATTATAATGATACGCGTATTTACTATATTCATAATTCTCTCAATAAATCCTAAGTCTTAACGTGAATATCGATTATATGGATTAATGTTAGGTTGCCCACTTACAGCCCCTGAATATGGCCCCTGCACAGGAGGTGCAAACTGTCGATTTGCTGGCGCATTATAAAAAGGTTGTGGTCGATAACCATGTTGCATAGCTGGAGCCTGATAAGGCTGCTGCATAAATTGTCTGGGCATATTTTGCTGGCCTGAATTAAACGGCTGGTTCATGCCTGGCTGTTGTTGCGACGGCTGTTGCTGATGTTGTTGCTGCTGCATAAGCGGAGGCTGTCTAAACTGCATATTTGAAGGCATCTGATTCACAGGTGGCAACTGTTGTCTATTATTAAAGCCATTCGTAGAAACCGGATTATGCTGCATTGAATCTTGCATAGGCATTGGTGGATTCTCTTTCATTACAGCCAGTTGTTTTTGTTGTCGCTCTAACATATTTTTCTTAACCCAGTCTGGAAGGTCTTTAGCTTTCTCTATTTGTAACTTTTGATTTTTAGCAAATTTATCCAGTTCAGATTGCCAGAACTGCTTCATTTTTTTATTATTTTCAGCTAGCCACTTTTTATTTTCTTCATTTCTTTTTTTAGCGAGTGCTTCTGCTTTTTCAAGATACTCTGTAAAACGCTTTTCATTTTCTTTATTTCTTGCAGCATTCTCCTCAAGCATTTTTTCAATTCTGGCTTTATTTTCCTGCTGTTTACTTTTCACCCATTCAGGCAACTGTTCTGCAGGTTGATATAATGGCTGATTATTCGCAGGAAAACGGTTAAATGCCTGAGATGCATGATTTTGTTGATACGGATTATTTTGCGCCTGTTGAGAACCATAGGGCACAAAAGCGGGTGGCGTATTACTCATAATAGATTTATACGGTCCAGGCGGTGGCATAATTTGATTATTTTCAACTACTGCAGCATTTAACTGAGCGCTCATCAACATCACACCTGTTATTGATAATATTTTTGTAACTTTCATATTTCCACCCTACTCAATTCATTTAATTTAATTTAAGGTTTAGGTCAAATAAATCATGACTTATCTTCTGAATCATTATTTTAATCAGAATTAGTATCGTCAGAGTCATCTTTTAATTTAATACCTCTGCGTTTCTTTACAACCGTTTTTTTCCTGGTTGCTGCCTTCTTCTTAGGCATTACCTTCTTTTTTGGCGCCACTTTCTTCTTTGTTGATGCTTTCTTTTTAGGCGCATTTTTTGCCACTGTTTCTTCTGCTGACGGGTCCTTTGAGGCTGTTTTTACATCAGCTTTTTTATCTGTCGCCGGCTTATTGCCTGAAGTCTTTGGAGCTTGCGGTTTAACGTGAGGCTCTTCAGGCGTTGGCGGTGACTCTACAGGTGGTTCTGAAGCATAATTCGTAGTTGACGAGTCATTTTGTGATGACCCAAAAACTCGATCGATGCCCATTTTAACCATTATCACAATCATGCGACCAATATAGAACAACCACATTGCCGCATTAATAACTGAAGAATAAATTTGCATCCATAACGGTAGCTTGTATTCTTCTGGCTCTTCCCTATAAACAATGACCTCCCCATCATCACAACGACACATGTAGAAATGTTTCTTAACACTGATACAACCCAAAGGAATGACTACTAGTGTTAATACCGTTGCAACACCAGCACCAAACAATAAACTAACAGCCATACCTTTAAAAATGAGGTCGTCAAGTATCATGTAAGAACCAGCCATTAATGTTAATGCGGTAATTAAAATAGGACGCATACGCGCTTTACCTGCATTTAATACTGCATCACATATTTCGCCGCCATCAGCCACTTCATGTTTAACGAACTCAACAAGTAAAATTGAGTTCCTGACGACAATTCCTGCAAGTGCAATAAAACCAATCATCGAGGTTGCTGTAAATTCTGCACCGGTAATCATATGCCCCGGTATGATACCGATCAAAGTTAGCGGAATTGGCGCCATAATCAATCCACCCAATGTAAAATCTTTAAACTCCCAAACAATTAATCCATATATTAGTAACATCGCAGCCATAAAAGCACCGCCCATATCACGAAAAGTTTCATAGGTTACTGTCCATTCACCACCCCATTCAAATGCTGATTTAAAGTCATCTTTTGGTGGCCCAAGTAAACCCATAGGCATTCCGCTTATAGTTTGCCCATCCGGCGTTATATAGTCTTCGAGTAAATCTTCTACTGAAAACATGCCATAAATTGGCGCGCCTAATCGACCAGCCATTTCACCTGTTACATACTCTACATCGCGTAAATCTTTGTGATATACAATCGGGTCTTCGGTTGCACGAACAAAGCGACCTAATTCTGTTAATGGAATTGATTGTCCATTAACACCTGTAATCGGCATATTACCTAGACGATTTATTTCCGAGCGAACTCCCATAGGAGCTTGAATAACAATATAGGTAGGTTCTAGTACTTTTCCTTTCTTTACGTCACCCAATTTATAACCACCCATAACCATGGCAAGGGTTTGATTAATTGTGTTTACAGAAACGCCTCGACGGGCAGCTTTTTTAGTATCAACTTCAAAACGCCAGTACTCATATTCATCCGCCATATAATTATCAACATCAACAACCCCTTCAGCCTGTGCAAAGATATCTGTCATATCATTTGCTACCTGCCTACGAGTTTTCGCATCTGGCCCATAAATTTCTGCAACAACCGTTTGTAAAACAGGTGGCCCGGGCGGCATCTCTACTACCTGTATACGAGCGCCCATTTCATCAGCAATTGGTTTTAGTAATTCACGGGCATTTACGGCAATATCATGGCTAAAACGTTCACGATCATCCTTATCTAATAACATAACCTGAATATCTGCATGCCAGGGCTGCTTACGAATATAATAATGTCTTACCATGCCATTAAAATTGAAGGGTGATGATGTGCCCACATAAGTTTGTATTGCTGTAATTTCGGGAATTTCCTGAAGTTTTGCGGCTAGACGGGATGTTAAATTTGCAGTTACAGGTAAAGCCGTACCTTCAGGCATATTGATAACGACATTGAACTCAGGTTTATTATCAAACGGTAACATTTTTACGGTTACTGCCTGTATAGAAAATAAATAACAGGAAATAAAAGTTAACGCTATTAAAGAGAATAAAAATACCCGACCAATTAATCTATTATTCATTAATGGCTTCATAATAGGTTCGTAAAAACGCCCTATCATTTCAATTTGTCGTAATTCTTTTTTCTCTGCCTTCTTTAAAGCTTCAAGATCAGGACGCAAACGCATTGCAAACCAGGGAACAAAAATAAATGCGGCTAGTAAGGACAGGAACATCGCCGCTGAACCTAGAACAGGAATAGGTCGCATATATGGCCCCATTAGACCACTTACAAAACCCATAGCTAGTAATGCAGCAATGATGGCCAGTGTTGCCATAATGGTAGGGTTACCTACTTCACGTACCGCATCTATCGCAATAGCGGTTGTTGTTTTACCCGCTTTCAGCCATCGTCGAAATATATTTTCTACAACAACAGTTGCATCATCAACCAAAATACCGATTGTAAATACCAGTGCGAACAAACTTACCCTGTCTATGGTGTAATCTATTACCCACGCCGCCCAGACAGTCATTAAAATAACAACCGGGATAACGAATATAACAACAGACGCGGCTCGAGCACCCAGACCCACTAAACACAAAATACTAACTGCCACCGTTGCTTCAAATAAAGCTAATAACAACTCATTAACTTTATCGTTGGCTGATTTACCATAATCACGGGTAATACTCACTTCAACATTATCTGGAATCAGGTGGCCTTTTAAAGACTCTAATTTAGCAATTAAATCTCTAGCAATGGAAACACCATTTGATCCAACTTTTTTTGCAACCGCTATGGTTACTGCCTGCGAACCGGTTGTCGTCGGCCCACCTCCTTCATAAGCTGGACCCGTTGCAAAATTAACTATTTGAGCTGTTTCTTCCGGTGCCTGATACACATGAGCAATATCTCGAACATAGACTGGAGAACCGTTTCTAACAGCAACCACAAGATTGGCAACATCTTGTGCATCATTTAAAAAGGAACCGGTGTAAACATTAAAAGTTCGGTTTCCGCCTTCAATATTTCCTGCTGATAATTCACTGTTAGCGGTTTTGATTGTGTTTGCAACTTCCTGAATGCTTATACCAAATCCATTCAAACGTTCTGGTGATACTTCTATTCGAATCTGTTCAGCTCGACCACCAACAACAAAACCCTTACCAGAATTGGGCACCTGCTCGAGATTTTGTAAGATATCAAGTGCGAGTGTGCGTAAAATGGCATCATCAATAGACGGATCTTCAGACCAGATTGTCGCGGTAACGACAGGAACATCATCAGGCCCGACAGGTTTCACTAATGGCATTGATACGCCAGGAGGTATAGCATCAAGATTAGACTGTATTTTATCGTGAATTTTTACAATTGATTCACCGAGGTCTTCGCCCACAAAAAATTGTGCTGTTACAAGACCTGAACCACGTTGGCTTGCTGAGTAAACATGGCGAATACCAGGAATTTCACTGATCATTCTTTCCAGTGGTGTTATAGCAAGATTAGCAATTTGTTCTGCTGAAGCCCCCGAATATTGAACAAAGATATCAACCATGGGCACGGAAATTTTTGGATCTTCCTGCCTGGGTGTAAACATTAAACCCAGTATACCAATCATTAAAAAAGCGGCCATTAATAAAGGCGTTACAGGAGAGTTAATAAACTGGCGAGTAATTCTCCCGGCGATTCCAAGATTTTTCCTGTTTAACTCTTCAGACTCTTCAGTAATGTCTTTTTCGTTTAATTCATTTGCCATGTTTGGTAACTCAGTAATTTATTTTCCAGTTTAATCATCAGTTTCTCTCTGGTTTAAAATTCATCAGGGCAATAACTCTTATGAAGTTTTGCTGTGTAATTTGGAAAACCTGTAAAACTTTTAATACCACTGATATGCAATTTATTTATCTATTTGTAATTGTTGTAATTGCCAGTTTTTTCTTTTTGTGGGGTCCAGCCAGATCGCATACCCGGATGCGGATTAACAAAGATATTTTCACCGGGTAATACGCCTGCAAGAACAGCTACATACTGGTTATCAACCTGATCACCCAACCTGACCAATCTTAACTCTGCTTTGTTTTGGCTATTAAGCACAAATACGGCAGGCAAACTTCCTCTATGAAGAATGGCTGATGACGGTATTACCGGCATACTGTTAATCGGGGTATTAAGGTCTGGCACCATGACTTCTGCATACATTCCAGGGCCACCCGGTGCACCTTCAGGTAAATCAAATTTTACAGTTACAGTATGTCTCTGTTTATCAGCGGTTGGAAAAATTTGCGCAACTCGTACATCAATATAGGTACTACCTACATCAAGTTTTGCTGGCACGAGTGTGCCAATTTCAATTGAAGAAACCAGGCGCGCCGGCACATCAACCTCCAGCTGAAGCGAACGTGTATCAGAGTATTTAATGAGAGCCTGGCCTCTTTGCACCGTATCGCCAACTTCTACTAACTTCTCGACAATTACACCTTCAAACGGACTTATTGATCTTGCGTCTCGAAGGTGTGTATCAATTTCATTAACCCTGGAACGCATCGCCATAATATTACTTTTAGCCATATTGATATTATTTTCACTGCTATACATATCCAGATCTCTATGTATCCAGGGATTTAGCTGAGTATTCGGGTATTCAAGATTAAAAACCTGCTGCTTTGTTACGGGTTGTGCAACGGCGGCGGAAGGGGCTTGAGCAGGCGCATTGCCGCCCATCCCCATAAAGCGATCAAACATAGTTGGAAAGTAACCCATACCAGAACCCTGCGCTGGTGCAGAAGCCATGGCTGCTGCTGGCGCTGGCATGGGACCATAGAGTTTATTTTTCTGATTATTATAATCACGATAGGCCTGGGGAGCCCAATACTCTTTGGTATAATTAACTTTCGCATTACCAAGTGATGCTTCAGTTCTATATAAATTTGCTATTGCCTGTTCTCGCTGCGCGAGAATGTTGTCATGATTAATCGCTGCTAGAATTTGTCCTTCATCAAACCAGTCACCCTCCTGACCCGCAATATATTCGACACGTCCCGAGATTTGTGCCGTCATAACAATTTCTTTATCAGCAACTACCGTGCCACCTAGAACAACATGAGCGCCTGTTTTTATATTTGAAACAGGAATAATTTGTGCGGCAAAATTATTTTGCCTCGTATCTTTCTGATTACGCTGACTATAATAAGCCGCAGGCGCCTGATATATTTGTTGAGCCTGTTGATTCTGCGTTACAGATGGATCAACAGCATTAGTCGAAAAATTTTGATAATAACCAGTATCCGAAGCATGAAGTGTGGATATCAAACATAGGGGAGAAAACGCGAGAGCAAGTTTAATAATTAGTTTCATTTTCATTTTCATTATATTCACATTCAGGGGTATGTTAGCGGTTTTATAATTATGATATAAAACTCAATTATTAAAATTATAGTGACTTGCTTTAAAAAGGCGACCGGCTCACAAGCAAAAACTTAATGAACCGGCCTTTAATTGTTCTAACGCAACTTTGTGGCACTTTTATACATAATTCATTTCTCCTTATACTTTACCCATTACGCCAAAACTTTTAATAAAGGGACCAGCCATACGGGGATCCTTAACCATTGCGGCATAATCACCGACGTTAAACTTTAATTTTTTAGTGGTATACGCCATGCCAAGACCTACCATTCCAGGTGGCTTTTTAGACCATTTTTCCCAATTATCTTCAGTCGCTCGCAAATCCCAGTTGAGATCCTGACCATCATATGGGCCAGAAGAAACAACCTTTCCATTCTGCACATCAATAAAACCAACAGGAGCATCCTGACCATCAAAACCATAACCGATTATCGAGTTAAAATTAATTTGCTCTAAAGCATCAGCTAGACCCGGTTCATTATTCCATGCTTCGCTGTAATGTTTCATCCACTCTTCATTAAACATACTCATTTTCAATCTCCTTTTTTCATTTTTTCGTAAGTAGGTATACAACTGCAACGAATGTGCCAAAGTCGTAACCCATTGATTTATATGGCCAACAAATAATGTTCATATAAATTATAAAAAAACTCTGCAACGAAGATACAACAACAAAATGCTAAGTAACTGATTTTATTGAGGTGTTAAAATTAAAACGTTGCACTGTGTTGCAATATGTTGCATATACACTATGTTTAGGTACAAGGTTAATTTTTTAAATCAACTTAAAGTAAAGTAGCACACAAATGACTAAATCCGCAAAGTTCGATTTCGCTCCCCTGGCAAAAACCGTCATTCAACACATTGACGAAGGCATTATGGTTGCTGATCAATTAGGAAAAATACTCTATTACAATCCTGCCGTTAAAAAGTTACTGGATATAAACGATGATATTGAATTAATTAAACTCAACGACATAGGTAAATTTAATTTACAAAAATCACTGCTCAGGGCGGCAATTGATTCAGGTGAAGTTGATGCCGCGGGTAAACCGAGCGGTAATTTTGTGTCTTTTGAAGAACGCATAAATCATTCTGATACTTACAGAGTAATTGAAATCACAAGCGGTTTGATTTCAGAAAATGATTCTGATGATCGTAAGCGATTATTATTATTTAGAGACAAAACTGATTATCACCATATTCAATCGGTACTCAACCCATCAGGCTCTAACCTTTCAAGCAAAGACCCGCAAATGCTTGAAATTATAAACCGTATTCAACAGATAGCACCTACCAATGCATTTACTTTATTACAAGGTGAATCAGGCACGGGTAAAACACAGTTAGCGCGTTTAACACATAGCCAGAGCCAGCGTTCAAAAGAGGCATTTATAGAAGTGAACTGCGCAGCTATCCCTGAATCTTTATTAGAGTCTGAACTGTTTGGTCATGTTAAGGGGGCATTTACTGGCGCAAGCTCTGATCGTTTAGGACGCTTTCAAAGTGCACACAAGGGAACATTGTTTCTGGATGAAGTAGGTGAAATCCCTCTTCACTTGCAGGCGAAGTTATTACGCGCAATTCAGGAGCAGGAATTTGAGATGGTGGGTTCCGATAAAACCATAAAGGTTGATGTGCGCATAATTTCTGCTTCAAATAAAAATCTGCGGGATATGGTTGATAATGGAAAATTTCGTGCAGACTTATACTATCGACTAGCTGTAATCGCAATCACCGTACCATCTTTAAGGGAGCGCCCTGGAGATATACCCGTATTAATAAAACATTTTTGTCTACATTTACAAAATCGTGGCTACCCGGGAAATATGAAGTGCAGTCAGGACTCCATGAGAATGATGATGGATTACCCATGGCCAGGAAATGTACGCGAACTTGAAAATGCTGTTGAACATGGCATTATTTGTGCGAAAGATGATGTGGTTTTTCCTGAGAGCCTGCCACAGGATATACGAGAATACTGCTCAGACATAAATACCTTTGTAAAAATTTCAGACGATGAAGAGAACACAATCAATGAAATTCAAAAAGCAATGCAGAGCTGCAAGGGTAATAAAGCTGAAGCAGCAAAAATTCTGGGTGTAAACAGAACAACTTTATGGCGCTGGATTCAGAAATATAATATTCCAGTATGAGCCCAAAAAAACGCCAGAAACCACTCAAAGATGTGGTTATTTAAACAAGTATAATTTACAAACTTACTTTCACAGTATTACAACCATTTTCTTTAGCTACAAACAAACCCATATCCGCCTTGCGCATTAAAGATGATAAACTTTCATCAGAGTCAGATACTATAGTTAAACCTATACTTACCGTTGTAGTAATTACATCATTCTGAAATTTCAATCTAATCTGTGATGCCTTTACTCTTATTTTTTCAGCGATCGATTTAGCATGCATTAAATTAGTTTCATCCTGTAATACAATAAACCCCTCATTCCCGTAACGCCCCAACACATCACCTTCATTTAAATGAGACATAATTACATTTGAAACAGCCTTAAATAAACTGGCCCCTGCATCTCTTCCCTGCACATCAGTCACTGACTCAAGATTATCTATTTCAACAATAAAAAGCGAGCATTCACGTGGTTTTGATAGTTTTTCAAATACCGGCTTAACTTTGATTACAAATTGTTCACGTGTAAAGAGTGTTAATTTTGTAACAACGGCATCATTATTAAGGCGTTTAATTTCTTCCTGTAGTCGTGCCTGACGCAAAGCTATCATACTGTGAAACACTATACTTGATGCAAGTATTACATCATGCGTATCAAATAAAAATTCATCTCTAAATAAAGTTACAAGACCAACCACTTTTTGATTAGATATCACAGGCACATCAAGTCTGTGAATTGTTTGAGTTACATTGCTTGTATCTGCACTTAAATGTGACTGAGTACTTAAAACAGGTTCACGAGTTGAAAACAATTCTTTTACTCTTTGGTTTGACCAGTTTAATGATTTAGCATGCAAATAATCATCACCACCATATATGGCTATTTTACGTATACTTTTATCTTGCAACATACCAACTGCAGCCGCTTCAAATTCCATAGCACCATGTAGAAAAGTTAACATACGTTTGAACAACTGATCAACGTCTGTTGTATTTCTTAACTCACCATGCAACTCTCTGAGAATCAGGCCCCAGTCATTGATGATTGAAGATTCATTTAATGGCAGTGCATTTATATCTAACTCAGGTTTTATTATCTGCTGTTCCTGTTCTGATGGTAGAACAACCTCACTTAGTGATGTTTCACTTATAGAATCATGAAGTGTTTTATTAAAGGAATCGGAAGTTGATTTAACTCCAGAGAAATCCGTTTTACTCAAACTGACTACAGAAAATATAGCACTAGAAGACAACAACAAAGCTTGTGCGAATAAATAAACAACTTCAGTTTTTGTAAATACGAATAAAATGCTTATCAATGCAAAAATAAAAGCCATGGACAGATATATGCTATACCTAAAATAACGCCCCAACCAGAAGGTTACAAAACACAGGCCAATTAGATATGCGTTCTGAGACATACCCAAATGTTGAGCATTAACCACATCTTTGACTTCTGCAGAACCTAAACCTGTAATTGAGTTCAAATATACAACATATGACCAACTACAAAAAACTAAAGAATATGCGAGTATGGGTGCAACGTTATTAAGATATACATGCTGAATTTTTGTTACAGAAACGAAAAGAATAATTAGAAATATTAGCGGTAGAATTTGAGCCGCTATTTTAATATCAAAGTAAACAGGCAGATAAAATAACCAACTTGATCCAACTATTGAAAACGTTATTAAAATTAGTAACGCTAATCCCCGGTTTAAATCCTGGTCAATTTGCCATTTAGATTTTTTTGCATTATTACCCTGTAGAAACTTAAACAATGCCTGCTCCCTTAAGTTACATCGTATTTAATTTATCATTTATTATA
>JAPHRB010000086.1 GCA_026197015.1 Gammaproteobacteria bacterium
CTCGTTCCCATGCTCCTGCGTGGGAATGCATAGCTAATCAGGTAACACATAGCCAACAACCCTTTGTGCTCCTGTCACCAGTGCCTCATACCATAAAAAATTTATTCTCTCGATGAAAACAAACAATACGTTGTTTACTGCGACACGGGATGAAATAACTCAGCAGCTTCTCGTTTATTACATGAGCGGGTTTTCACTCGCTGTATTTTAAAAGATGGAATAAGTCCTGCACCTGAAAGCGTACGGAGTGTGGGTTAGTACATCGAAACCTATGCATTTCCACCCGGGAGCGTGGGAACGAGAAAAATCTGTGATTAAATATGTTAGACAAAAAATAAACTAAACCCGTTTAATTAAGAATTGTTTATACTGTTAAGTACTTCGAGATACTCATCTGCAGCTCGCGGTGGGCTCCACAGGTAACCCTGCCCATAATCAACACCCAGTTCTTTTATTTTTTCTAATTGTTCCTGAGTCTCAATGCCTTCTGCTACAAGTTTAAGACCGAGGCCTCTCGCCAGGCCATATATAGCATCTAATATCGCAATGTCATCCGGGTCATGCAATATTCCATCGGTAAATGACTTATCGATTTTTAGAATATCTATGGGCAGTTTTTTTAGATTAGAGAGAGATGCGTAACCCGTGCCAAAGTCATCAATTGAAATTATAATGCCCATATTATGTAATTCGTTGAGAATCAACTCTGCCTGAGTCTCATTTTTTAACAATGTGCTTTCAGTTAATTCAAGTTCTATATGTGAAGCATCTAACTGGTACTTATCTAATGTTTCTTTTAACAGGCTGACAAGATCCTGTTCTTTAAATTGACGACCGGAAACATTAATGGAAATATTCGTAACAGGAATATTTGCATTTTGCCATTTTTTAAACTGTTCACAGGATTTATCAATCACCTGTGCGCCTAGTTGAATGATTAAACCGGTTTCTTCTGCAATAGGGATAAACTCATCAGGCGGAATAATGCCTTGTTGAGGGTGCTTCCAGCGAACAAGTGCTTCCATGCCACTTGCAATACCCGTGGTTAGGTTTACTTTTGGCTGGTAATACATAACCAGTTCATTATTCTCAAGTGCATAGCGTAAGTTGCTTTCAAGCTCCAGGCGTCGTCGTGCCTGTTTACCAAACTCGGGAGAATAAAATTCATAAATGTTTCCGCCCTTCTCTTTAGCGCGATAAAGAGCTGCGTCTGAATTGCTTAATAAGTTACCTATATCCAGTCCATCCTGAGGGTAAACACTAATACCAATACTGGCTTTTACGTGAATGTCCTGATCGAGTATGGTCATTCGGTGTTCAATCGTGCGAGAGAACTTTGCCGCCATTAAAGCAATATCATCTAACTGCTGAATATTCTCGATTATGAGAATAAATTCATCACCACCAGTGCGGGATAATGTGTCTGTATCTCGAATTGAATGGCTTAATCGCCTGGCAACCGAGGTGATTACTATGTCGCCCTTATCATGCCCCAGAGTTTTATTTATTAACTTAAGGTTATCTATGTCTACCATTAATAAGGCGAGCATTGTTTTATTACGATGTGCACGCAAAGTGGCAGACTCTAAACGATCGAGAAGCAGGGTGCGATTGGGTAAACCTGTGAGAGTGTCATGAAACTCAAGACGTTTGACCATCTGTTTGTTTTTTTCACCTTCTACTATGCGTTTTACCCGTTGCTTAAAAACTGACCAGTTTATAGGTTTAGTGATGTAATCAACTGCGCCGGCATTAAATGCATTATTGACAGAATCGTCATCATCTAATGAGGTTATAATAAGTATCGGTGGTGGATTAGAGGTTTGATGTATGATCTCCTTACAGGCAGTAATACCGTCTACATCTGGCATTACCAGATCGAAAATTCCAAGATCATAGTTAAACTCACGGCATAACTCGATAGCTTCCATTCCTGAGCGAGCTTCGGTTACATCATAATTGTCTGCAGTCAGAGTATGCCGCAGCAATAGCAATATTGATGGATCATCATCAGCAATGATTATGCTGCCAGATTTTGGAATTGATTCATCCATGGCGGATGGTATGTCCTGTTAAATAATTGCTCTCTATCAAAAATACTAGCACAAGATATATAAATTGCTGCCATGTTGGAGTAAGTTATCAACAGCAGATAGTTGACACTACAACTGTTCAAACCATAAAAGATTTCTTCGATTAAAAACTAACCGTATAATTGTATGAAGTTAGCTGTGATTTTGCCGTCATTTTCAGTAAAAATGAGAGATAATGCAATAAACTCACTTGGTTAGAATGGCATTGCGGGTTATCATTACATCTAGAATTTTTCCATCATCATGCCCATAAAGGGCAAAATGCCCATGCATGGGCACACTAATTTATAAGATTTAAGAATGAATCCAAATTTTCTGGAATTTGAACAACCCATTGCCGAACTGGAAGCTAAAATTGAAGAGCTTCGTTATGTTGGTGATGACACTGAAATTAATATTGGTGAGGAAATTACTCGTCTACAGTCAAAATGTAAAAATCTGACTGAATCAATTTTCAGTAAATTGACCTCCTGGCAGACTTCTCAGCTGGCAAGGCATCCTCAACGACCACATACACTTGACTATATCGATCGAATCTTTACAGATTTTGAAGAATTACATGGTGATCGTGCGTATGCGGATGATAAAGCGATGATTGGTGGTATGGCCAGACTTGAAGGCAAGCCAGTAATGGTGATTGGCCAGCAGAAAGGTCGAGATACTAAAGAGAAGATTGTTCGAAACTTTGGCATGCCCAGGCCAGAAGGTTATCGTAAGGCTTTACGCCTGATGAAACTGGCTGAACGTTTTAAAATGCCTGTTGTTACCTTTATTGACACACCAGGTGCCTATCCGGGCATAGGTGCTGAAGAGCGTGGCCAGTCAGAAGCCATTGCACGTAACCTGTTTGAAATGGCTGCACTAAAAACGCCAATTATCTGTACAGTTATTGGTGAAGGTGGATCAGGCGGTGCGCTGGCTATTGGTGTTGGTGACCGTGTCATGATGTTGAAATACAGTACTTACTCTGTTATTTCACCTGAAGGTTGTGCATCTATTCTATGGAAGAGTGCTGAGCGTGCTCAGGATGCCGCAGAAGCCCTGGGCATTACTGCTGGTCGTTTACATGAGTTAGGTCTAATTGATCAAATCATCGATGAGCCATTAGGAAGTGCATATCGTGATATTGATACAACCGCACGTAATATTCGTCAGGCGCTGAAAGAGAGTCTGGAAAACCTTAATCAGATGGGCACAGATAAACTGCTCGATACTCGTTATCAACGTCTGATGAGTTATGGTCAGTACACCGAATAATAAAAAACAATGCAGGCTGACGACTGAATATTTAATTCAGCAACTCAATCAACTTGCAGAACAATATAAAATAAAAACCTGGTGTCTGGCCTACAGTGGTGGGGTGGATTCCCAGGTTTTATTACATCTGTTATATCTCTCAAAGTTAAATGTAAAAGCCATCTATATAGATCACGGCTTGCAGCGCCAATCTGCTGACTGGGCTAATCACTGTTTTCAACAATGTGAACAACTGGGTATAACATTTCAAATTATTAAAGTAGATGCTAGTGCACAGCGGGGTGAGAGCCCGGAAGCCGCTGCGCGAAGCGCGCGATATGCCGCATTAAAAAAATGTATTCAAAATAATGATTGCCTGTTAACGGCGCAACACCAGGATGATCAGACTGAAACTATCTTATTGCAGCTTTTACGCGGGGCAGGTGCTGCTGGTTTATCTGGTATGCCTGAAATAGCCAGGTTTGGCAGTGGCTGGCACGCCAGACCTTTATTAAGTATTTCGCAAAAGCAGATAACCGATTACGCAGAGTTAAATAATTTAAGCTGGGTTGAAGACCCAAGTAACCAGCAGGTTAATTACGATCGAAATTATTTACGCCATTCGGTTATGCCGCAACTTAAACAACGCTGGCCGTCTCTAAATAAAACATTATCTGTGTTTGCCTCGCAACAGGCTGAAAATGCCCAACTGCTTAATGTACTTGCAGAGAGTGATTTAAATCTCTCCATGATTGATGAATCACGCCTGGATATAAATCAGTTAACGAAACTTGACGATGCGCGATTAAGAAATGCACTGCGTTACTGGCTTAAGTTTATTAATAAACCGATGCCCTCAAGAGCTGTGCTGGAACAGGTGGTGTTACAAATAAAAAATAATTCTCATGACTCTGCAGTATTAGTTAGTTGGGCGAATGTAGAAATCAGATGTTTTAGAAATGAATTATTCTGTTTACAAAAACTATCTCATGATGCCGCACAGGTTTTTAACTGGGACTTGCAAGACGATCTGCATTTATCTTCAATTGAGAAGAAATTAAGAGTTAAAAAAACAAATACTAATAATGAACAGTTTGTTTTAGATGCCTCGTTATTAAAACTACCCGTTACAGTTCGCTATAGACAGGGGGGGGAAAGAATTAAACCCGCGGGTAGAAATGCCACTCATGATTTGAAATCGTTATTTCAGGAATCAGCTGTGCCAGCCTGGCAACGCGACAGGATTCCGCTAATATATATTGGTGATGAGTTGGTTGCGGTGGTTGGTTATTGGCTGGAGCATAGTTATGCTGTTAAAGGTGAAGGTATATTGCTCGAATTGCATGCACAGTAAACAAACCTGTGTAAACAGTGTTTTAATACTTATTGTTCAGGGTTGATCTGTAATGCATCAAGTTGAACCCCCAGTGAACCTCTGGGCACCATTAAACTCATTTGCTGGCCATCACGTAAAATTTCGACGTTAGTATAACTGCCAATTTCACCCTCTATGGTTGCCGCTCTGATATCGGGCCAACTTAAAATTTTCTGATTATCATAATATAAAATCACATCATCACTTTGAAAACCAGAGGCCTCAGCAGGCGAACCAGCCATCACAGAACTCACTTTAACTCGATTGTTCTGTCCGCTGACAAAAAGATACTGATCATAAGCATCGTCACCTATTTCAGAGCGAAGGGAAATTTTATTGGAGTTTAACTCCCTTAATTCTTTGCTGTATTCTCTTCTGGCGTTAGCGTCAGAGCGTTGAATCAGGTTTTGTAATTCAAGTCGCCTAAAGTCCTGTTGACTCATGCGGCGTAATATATCTTCTGCAACGTCAGGTGTTATACCTGATGCAATTAGGTTTTTTTTGTTTGCAGATGAGTTGCTTTTAGTTTTATTTTCTATAGGTTCTTCTGAGTTTTTCTGATGCAGATTTTCCTGTTTATCAATAACAGAGCTCAACTGTTTTTGAAGGGTTTCAGTTTTATACTGTAAAGCTTCAATTTGGTACTCAAGGTTTTCGCTTGCCGTTGATAGCTGAAATGGGTTTAGTCTATTTTCAGAGCTATTCGATGACGTATCACTTTTAGATAAATTATCTAAAGAGCTAACACTACCCATGTAACCACCCATATAGCCGGCGATATAACCGGTTAATAATGCAATGATTATTGTTATTAAGTGTGTCTTCATGGGTATAGGTGTTAGAGCTTTAGTAAGTTTTATAGTGTATAAAAAAATTAATCATTATTTTTTAAAGCACACTCTGCTGCAGATTTTAAACCAAACTTTCTCATTAACATTGCCGGTGGGCAAAAGCCGGTAAAAGAACTCTGAAAACAGTTAAAACCAACAAATAATGTTACCCATGTCCAGTTGGGATGATGGAATAGTGCCAACAGTGATGTCAGCATGACCATAATGCCACCCATTGCAAAGAGTGCTCTTTCAATTGTCATTCTTGTTTCTCCAGATATATTTTATTCAGAACTGATATGCAATCTATTTTGCAGAACCAGTATTAATTTAAAAATGCATTTTTCTAATGATTGGTTAAATTTGTTTTGTGCACATATTCTGTGTTAAATCTAATACCTGCTGCATGTGCATCCGTTTCTTCACAACGTCACAAGGGGCCAATGAATGTCCAGCCGGCATGGATATTTCAAATCGTCGCAATCATGTAATTCGGCTCGTATTCTAATGATAAATAGGAAGAATATAAACCCATTAGAATAATCTTATATAGGGTCTAAACCATATTAATCAAGAGGATGATAAAGCCGATAACAGCAGCCAACGGTACTATAAAGCCCATCCAGTCATTCATGCTGCCTTTAGGCGAGTTTGCAACCGCATGTTTCATGCGCGGCCACAAAAAAACGATCATAGCAATAAGAAATACTGCACTACCTATTTTTAACCAGTCCATATTGTTCTCTAAAAAATTAAGTTGTAGAAACAACACACCCCGGTTAACCGGGGTGTGAAGGTATACATATTATAACGTGTTCAGATGATGAAATTAATCATCACCACTAAAAGCACTTAGTAAGTGTAATAGTGCCTGGAACAGGTTAATAATAGACAGGAACAGGCTGGCAGTTGCCATTATATAGTTAGTTTCACCGCCATGAATGATTGATGATGTTTGATATAAAATCAGACCACTCATCAGCATTACGATAGCACCACTAACAACCAGACCCATTACAGGCATTTGCAGGAAGATATTAGCTAGAGCCGCAACAAGCACTACCAGCATACCTACCATAAGGAAACCACCCATAAAGCTGAAATCTTTACGTGTAGTTAACGCATAACCTGATAAACCAAGGAATATAACGCCGGTGCCACCCAGGGCAGTTGAAACCACGCTAGGGTTAACAGCCAGGTACATATTCATCATTGGTGCCATACCAAGACCAATCAGACCTGTGAAAGCAAATATTACGGGTATACCTGCCGCAGAATTAGCTGTGCGGGGTAATACGAACCAGAGCAAACCAATAGCACCAAAAGTTGCAATCATAGCAACGCCTTGTCCGATCTGCATTTGCATGCCAATGAACGCAGTAAAAGCACTAAAGATTAGTGTGATAGATAACAACATATAAGTATTTTTCAATACCTTATTTGTTGCAAGAATCGACTCTTGTGAGCGGCCTATGGAAATATTCGGATTGTTCATTAATTTCTCGTACATTAAGTTATTAAAGTTAAGGTTTAGGTTAACACTGAGGATATGACAAGGCAAAGTAAATATTAGTTCCAAAAATATTCACAAGGGACTGGTTTTACAAAGATTTTTCATGTATTCTACCGCCCCTCGACGCTAAGCGCTTGAACCTGGAGAGGTGGCAGAGTGGTCGAATGCACCGGTCTTGAAAACCGGCGTCGGTTTATCCCGACCCAGGGTTCGAATCCCTGCCTCTCCGCCATATCCATAAAAAAAGCCCACCTAAAATAGGTGGGCTTTTTTTATGGATATGGCGGAGAGACATCGGATTAGAACCAACTTCGAAAAAAACGCAGGAAAGCGTTTTTTGACGCGAAAGCTTCTATCGCGCCCCGCAGGGGTGGCGTACAAGGATGTACGCCATCAATCCCTCTACCAGTGCATAGTGACAG
>JAPHRB010000020.1 GCA_026197015.1 Gammaproteobacteria bacterium
CATGGATATTGAGATGCCGGTAATGAACGGTATTGACGCGACCCGTGAAATAATGAAACAGCGGGCTGTTCCCATAATAATGTTCTCCTCATTGACCTATGATGGCGCAAAGGCAACGTTGGATGCTCTGGAAGCGGGGGCAACTGATTTTTTACCTAAACGTTTTGATGATATTTCGAATGATAAAGTGGAAGCTCGGAATATTTTATGCGAGCGGGTTAAATCTGTTGTATCACCCTTAAAATTAAGACCTGTTAGTTCGACAAAACCAGTTGCACCGCGCACTCCACCAACGCCTGTTGGCTTGCAACGGCAAGCCGTTGCCCCTAAGGCAGCAATAGCTCACCGAACAGTTAATAAAGCCTTTAATGCATCAGATTATGATCTGGTTGCTATTGGTACTTCTACGGGTGGACCGGTTGCGCTACAGGAAGTGCTGACTCAGTTACCAGCAAACTTCTCATTACCTATATTGCTGGTCCAGCATATGCCCGCCACATTCACCGAGGCTTTTGCTGCACGTCTTAATCAGCAATGTGAAATTGAAGTTAAAGAGGCCAAAAATGCTGATTTACTTAAACCCGGTGTGGCTTTACTTGCGCCCGGTGGAAAGCAAATGAAGCTGGAAAAGAGAGCAGGCCGTTTATTAATAAAGGTAGAAGACGAAACAGACCCTATGCAAAACTATAAACCCTGTGTAGATGTGACCTTTAATAGTGTGAGTAACGCTTTGGGGGATCGAGTGCTGGGTATTATCCTCACGGGTATGGGGGCTGATGGCAGTGTGGGTTGTAAAGCGATGCAAAGTCGTGGTGCAACCATCTGGGCACAAGATGAAGAAACCAGCGTTATTTACGGTATGCCAGCAGCCGTTGCGGAAATTGCAGAACAAATTTTGCCGATGAAAGAAATCGGCAAGAAACTTGCTACTAATACTTAGTATGGACATCTTGAGTATTGTCGGAATCGTTATAGCATTTGTCGCTATTTTAAGTGGCAGCGTGTTAGAAGGCGGTCACCTCGGCCATTTATTTCAGTTAACCGCGTTTGTCATTGTTGTAGGTGGCACGGTAGGTGCTGTCTTATTACAAACCACGCTTCCAACATTTTGGCGCTCAATGGAAATTGCGCGTTGGGTTTTTGTCACACCTCAGGTAGATCTTAATCAAACCATCGATAAAATAGTTAACTGGAGTCAGTTATCTCGAAGAGAGGGTTTACTGGCTTTAGAAAATGCATCAGAAACAGAGACTGATCTGTTTTCACAAAAAGGCTTACAAATGTTAGTGGACGGAAATGAGCCGGAAACCATACGAGATGTGATGGAAACTGAGATTAATACGATTGAACGTGATGATATGTCTGCTGCAAAAGTCTTTGAGTCAATGGGAGGTTACAGCCCTACCATTGGTATTTTAGGTGCTGTGTTAGGATTAATACATGTAATGAACAATCTCGCTGACCCGGAAAAACTGGGAAGCGGTATTGCCACCGCATTTGTAGCTACAATTTATGGTGTGGGTTTTGCGAATCTTATTTTATTGCCAATGGCTGGAAAATTAAAAGCGCAGGTTAGAAAACATTCAGTGCAGTTTGAGATGACTTTAGAAGGTATTGTGAGTATTGCCGAAGGTGAAAACCCGCGCAGTTTACAGGCAAAATTGCAAAGTTATTTAGGGCGTATTTAGTCATGAATCGTAAAGTAACAGTTAAATAAAACGGTTATGTATTACTGCGCTTAGTAAAGATAATAAGCAGGCTGAGTAATAGTCACTTAAGTTATTGATGTTGAGTAAGGCATCGTTTAAATAACTGGGAAAATTGAAAAAACAATGAGACGTCGGGGAATTATAGATATTGAACCAGCTGAGTCAACAGATCGTTGGCTTGTATCTTATGCTGATTTTATAACCCTGCTGTTTGCTTTTTTTGTAGTGATGTACTCAATTTCAAATGTTAATCTGGGTAAGTATCGTGTTTTGTCAGACTCAGTGAGTACTGCATTTAGTGCGCAGTCAAATTCGCCTTTTCCAATAGGGTCTCAATTAGGTGTATCTGTTCAACGGGCACCAATTGCTGTTGGTTTAATAGGCCAAAGTGGTCTGGTCTCGATGCAGGAAACAGCAGCTAAGTTAGATAAACGTCTGCAAAAATGGGTAAAAAAAGGCATGATTGCGGTTAATGGAAATGAAAAATGGTTAGAAATAGAAATTAAATCAAATTTATTGTTCAAGTCTGGCGATGCGCTTTTATCTTCTGAGGCAGCCAATGTATTGTCGGAGTTAACTGACGTCGTAAAAACCACCAGAAATCCACTGTATGTATCCGGTTACACAGATGATGTGCCTATTAATACAGCTCGTTACCCGACCAACTGGGAATTATCTGCTGCTCGTTCAGCAAGTGTCGTTAGATTACTGGCGCAAAATGGAATAAACCAGGCACGCATGGGCGCTATTGGTTATGGTGAATTTAGACCCATAGTGGCAAATGACTCTGCGATTAATCGACAGAAAAACCGCCGGGTAGTAGTACGGATTATGACCGGAGAAGATGTTTTTGCAGGCTCAGGTCCGTTTCTTGATGAGGAGGTTGACGCCACTGTTTCAGCGCAACAGATACCCGTTTCGCCTGTGACTAATCTCCAGGAAGCAGAACCAGTCCGTTCAATTTTTGGTGCACAGTAAATGAAAATTTGGGCGGCAGCTAATCAAAAAGGCGGCGTTGGTAAAACCACATCTGCAGTTAATTTGGCCGGTGTAATGCAAAAACGTGGTCACAGGGTTTTGCTCGTCGACCTCGACCCTCATGGTTCACTGACTAGTTATTTTGGGCTTGATCCGGATGCAGTAGAAGGTAGTGCCTATGATTTATTTCAGCAATCATTAACGAAAAGTTTGAATACAAAAGTAGCGATTCATAAAACACGTTTTAAATCTCTGGATTTTATTCCTGCTTCATCTGCATTAGCGACGTTAGACCGTCAGTTAGGTACTAAAGACGGCATGGGATTAGTGATTAAAAAATCACTTCAACAAATAGCGGAAAATTACGATTTGGCCATTATTGACTGTCCACCCATGTTGGGGTTATTGATGGTGAATGCATTAGCCGCATGTGAACGTTTGTTAATACCCGTGCAAACCGAGTTTCTTGCATTAAAAGGCCTGGAGCGCATGGTGCATACATTATCTATGATTCAGAAAGCACGAAAAAAAGAAGTGTGTTACAGCATAGTTCCGACTTTTTATGACCAACGTTTAAATGCTTCAATTCAAACATTAGATACCTTAAAAAAACAATATAAAGAAACTATCTGGGATGGGGTTATTCCCGTTGATACGCAGTTTCGTGAAGCCAGCCAAAAAGGTATCCCTCTAACCATTGAGCGAATCAGTAGTCGCGGTGGGCGAGCATATTCTCACCTGCTTGATTATCTGCTTGAGCTCGATAAAGAAACAAGTATGTCTGTAGCTGGGGGGGTAACCCATGAGTGAGGCCACTAAAAAAACAGCCGATCAAGAACAGGCTATTCATGAGTATTTAGAGTCATTACTGTTAGAGGTGCCTGATGAGGATTCTAAGGAAGCGGTGGATATTAGAGAAAATGCCGTTACTAGTCAGTTATCAGACGTCCTCGAAAATGAAACTGGTCGCCCCCTTCTAGAACCTGAAGTTAAACAGCCTGTGGTTGGCCTCGAACATCTGGTAGCAGAAGTACCAAAGATCATTTCTGAGATAAAAACGCAAGTAAAAACAGATGTACAGCTTGAAATAAAAACAGAAACAGACGTTCAGATAAAAACCCAGTCTGAAGAGATTACCAAGCAGATACCTGACACAGGTGTACCTGAATGGGCTGAAACTCGTTTTCAATGTTTAATGTTTAATGTTTCAGGTTTAAGCCTGGCAGTGCCACTGGTTAAATTAAATAGTGTTATACCCTGGGATGAAAGTATAACGCGAACTCCAAATCAAACAGATTGGTACTTAGGTTTGGTTCAGCACTTACAAAATCAGATAAAAGTTATTGATACTGCTTTATTAGTAATGCCAGAAAACCGTCACAAGAACCTTGTTGATAACGCTTCTGGCAGGCTTAGCCATATCTTATTAGTTGATGATTATAAGTGGGGCCTCGCCTGCAGCAGTATCGGGGATGTGATCTGGCTGAATAAGGATGAAGTTAAATGGCGTAAAAATAAAACCAGTAGAGCCTGGTTGTCAGGTACTTCGCTTGAGCATCTATGCGCTATTATGGATACTGAAGTATTCGCGCAAATGTTAACTGAATAACGCGGATAGGCCATAACATGGGGGTTATGAGGTGATTAAAGTTGATATTATCGATAAGTTAACAGGTATTTAGTTCTCTATGTGCTGGCGTTTACAGCTATCTGAACTAAAATAAAATTAAGATGAAATAGTTTGCTGAAAGTATCAACGCTTACAGTAGGCCATTGAATGTTAATGGGCTAATAAAACTGGCATATAAACTGCAGTAATAATTATAAGTGGAGCACTTAATATGAGTGATGAAAACGAGAATGTTGACCACAGGCAATGTGTGACATTCCGGCTGGATTTTGAGATTTATGGCATCAATGTGATGTCGGTGCAGGAAGTACTCAGAGTAACAGATATTGCACCCGTACCCGGCGCTCCGAATTATGTAATTGGAATAATCAATCTACGCGGTAATGTAGTTACAGTAATCGACACCCGTATGAGATTTGGTTTACCGTCTAAAGAGATGGATGATTCTACACGTATTGTCATTATCGAAGCCGAAAACCAGACAGTAGGTATAGTTGTTGATAGTGTTTCTGAAGTTGTTGATGTTTATGCTAATGAAATTGAAACTGCACCAAATGTAGGAAATGATGAAACAGCCCGATATATTGAGGGGGTTGTAAGCCGAAATGAGGAATTGTTAATTCTTGTTGATTTAAACAAGCTCCTCACAGATGATGAATGGGCAGATATGTCCAGCTTCTGAATTCAGGTTTACTCTCCAGATACATCGGCACTGGAGAGTAAAAATGAATGCACTAATAATATTATTATCAAGTTTGATGTTTTTAATGTCTCTGGCATTGTTTGTTTATACAAAAAAACAATTAACAGCCGTTCAGTTATCAATTCAGTCTTCACTGCGCAGCAATAAAGTTAATAGTGAGCTAACAGCGCTAAACGCAGGATCAATTGGGCTGGGTGAGAGATTTATAAAGTTAGAAAAACAGATGCAGCAAATGGCCGCGAGAATTGATGAGGTATCGAGTGAAATAAGTAGTAATTCACCCTATGCTTACGCAATTGAACTGGCACAAAAATCATACTCTGCAGAGAGTATTTCAGAAATGTGCCACATTAGTTTAACTGAAGCGCAGTTGTTAGTTATGATGCATCAACAGCAAGCTGCTTAAAATTACAGTTATATTTTGGTTTGAAACGACCCGTAGTAATTAAATGTTGGGGTTATTTTTTAGCCGTGTTAATAGGTTTATGAATAGATGTTTATTGAAGTATATAATCTATTAAAGCAAACATAAATAATCTCGGTAAACACCATTTATTTGTAATATATTTTCTCAAACAGTCTTTGAGCACTCATGCCCGATTGTATTATGCCGTACACATGAAATTACCTCGCCTTAAAAGAAAATGAGGCAAGATAAACGGATCAAAAGATATACCTTGAGTGTTTTTTAATGAACAATAGATTTCTTAAACGGTTGAATCCTGTCGTTTACTTCACTATGTGGTCTCCGATATTCGATAGCTCTATAATATATAAACGTTAACATGGAGTATTAGTCAGGTTTTTATTTTATAAACAGAGAATCTAATGTTGTATATAAACAATTGGGATTCAATTTATACATAAGGTGAAAAACCAAAATCTAAAATACAGAATGTGATATTAAAAATAGTTCTTCTAGGCTATGTCTTTTAGAATCCACTCATCCATAAGTTCAAACAACTGATATTCTAAAATGGGTTTGGTTAAACATGCATCCATACCCGCTTCAATAAAGGTTTGTTGTTCATCAGGTAACGCATGAGCAGTAAGAGCAATTATAGGTATTTTGTCGTCAGGTTTATCAGCACGTAATATTTTTGTTACTTCAATACCATTAAGTACAGGCATCCTGATATCCATAAAAATTAAATCATATTTGTTTGATTGAGCAAGGTGTAAGGCAATCATGCCATCCTCAGCTTCTTCAGTGATTACACCCTGTTGTGAGAGTAATGTATTAATTAATTTACGATTAATCGAATTATCATCAGCAACTAGAACCCGAATACCGACATATTTATCAGCTGTAGTGTTTATGTTGCTTTGAATTAAAGTAACTTCAGGTCGTTGATCGGTAATAGTGATAGGCATTTTTAACCAGAAATTAGAACCTTTATCCAGATTATTTTTAACGCCTATTTTTCCGTCCATTAAACCAATAAGTTGTTTTGATATGGCTAGCCCTAAACCTGTGCCTGAATCGGGTTTATAAATGGAATCATTTGTCTGGTTAAAAGCTTCAAAAATATTGATGTGTTCTTCTTGCGCAATACCTTTTCCAGAGTCAATCACTTCAATAATTAACTCATGTGAATCATTAATACTCAATACTTCAGCGGTTAATGTTACACAGCCCGCATCGGTGAACTTAATCGCATTACCAATAAGGTTTGAGATTATCTGCCTTAATCTTAATGGGTCGATAATAATATTTTCAGGAATTAAACCAATAGGTTGGTAGCTTAGCTTGAGGCATTTTGAGTTTGCTGCTTCAGAAAACAGGCGTATGATTAATTCTAAAAACTCATTGATATTAACTACCTGTGTTTTTAGCTCTAATTTACCCGATTCAATACGTGAAAAATCAAGAATATCATTTATGATATTCATTAGATCTTTCATAGACGTGTTGATGGTATCAACATATTCGGATTGAACTTTAGTCAGTTGTGTTTTCGATAGTAAATTGGTAAAACCAATAATGCCATTCATGGGTGTACGAACTTCATGGCTCATATTAGCCAAAAAAAGGCTTTTAGCTTTATTGGCCTTTTCAGCCTGATCTTTAGCTTTAATCAGATTCTCCTCTTCATTTTTACGAGCACTAAAACTCTGACCAGTGCCTTCTACACCTATAATATTTCCCTCTTGATCAAGCAGGAATCGAGCATTGGTTGATAACCAGACTGTTGATCCATTACGGTGTTGCAATGAAAATGGATATTGTTCTACGTAGCCATTATTTTGAGTTAATGCTTCTATAAACTTATTGCGCTTTTCAGGATCAACATAAAAATCTGTCGTTTTCTGTCCAATAAGCTCTTTTGCCGTGTAACCTAGTAATAATTCAACTGAATCTGAAACAAACAGGACCACGCCATTTAAGTCGGTTCTATAGTATGTTTCCTGAAGATTATCCAGTATAACTTTAAGTTCACGCTGTGAAGTGTTTAGACTGTTTTCAATGACCCTGTTTTTTTCAAGACCATCAGCAAGGATGACCGTGTTATTTTTAAGTTTAGTCCTTGTTTTAAGCCAGAGGGTAGTAGTGATGATTGTACTGATAACAAAAAGTATGAGAATAATGCCTAAAAATGTCATTGTCCTTCCTGGTCGAATTATGCGTAAAACATTTTAATTTAGATGTCGGGATTATACCCTATGAGTGTCTGTATATCTGTAGTAGTGAAATCTGTTGTGTTCTCAGTTGATTTGGTGATTTCACAATAGATTAAGATATAGCTGGTTTATATTTTGTAGAACATTACCTGCAGAATATGCATATGGAAATACAGTTGTAACTTTATATTTCAGCTCAGGCAGATGGCTTAAAAGTGAGATATAGCTTTAGTGATGATACCTGAGTGAGCTGCCTGGAGCTGAAATTAAAACTGGCAGTAGAGGCTTATTCGTACCTCTAACATCTGAAAAGGGGTTTATAGCAAAATTAAGTTATATATAAGTGACTGGAGTTTATTAACTTGAATCTGCTGAGAGTCTGGATTTAAAGACGAGGTTGATTGCTCATAAATTTTAAAATACATAAAAAGTCACCTGATAAGGGTCGTTAGATGTATAAAGAAGGATTTCACGGGCTCTAAAAGCCATTTATGGGGTTAAATTGATATATATCTTACTGATTTTGTTGATTTATTGTGAAGTCGATAACAAATCACCCAAACGGGCGTTGTTTAATAAATCAGTATAGTCTAATATTACGTTTCTTGTTTAATTAGCGGAGTAAACTATGATGTCACTTGATATCTTTACTTATGTTGGAATTGGCTTTGCTGTAGCTGTTATCGTTGTTATGTTCAGCTTATGTAAATCAAAAGGCGGCTGTAATAATTCAGCTTGTTGATCCTATATAGCAATTAAATGATAAAAATTTAAAAATACCCGCACTAGCGGGTATTTTTTTGTGTTTTTAAAACTGGATATCTCTATATCTTAGAGATAGCGTAATGTGAATAAGCCACATTGCGCCTCTTTAAAAGCATCTAACGATGCACAGGATGGAAAATAATCAGCCTCTTCGTGGTGCTGGTTTCAGTCACATCTGTAAGTGCCCAGCCTTCGTTCATGAATCTAACTCCCTGTTCGTGTTTAGCGAGCACACTCTGAATCTTTGAATTATATAAGCTATTATAAACCGGCAGTATATGAGCACCCGGAATACCTAAGATGTATTCAAAAAACACACGTTTTAAATATCTGACAATAAGGTTGCTCACTTTTATTTTCATAATAAGTAGCTGATTTTTATCAGATTAAGAATGATTTTTTATTGCTATTTAAGACTATACTCAGGTATTAATTCTGCATCATAGACGGCGCTAATTAAATCTTAAATGAGGCCTTAAAAAATATGAAAACTGTTAGTGATATTATGATATCTAATGTTGTGAGTGTTAAAACTACGGATAGTATTCACCTTGCCAGAATGATGATGAAAGATAAGGCTATTCGGCATTTACCGGTGGTTGATGCTGAGACAGGTTATTATGTTGGTTTATTATCACAACGTAGTTTATTGAATCACGCATTTAATATTGTAGAAAAATTTGGTATGAGTGGGCTGGATAAACGCGAGTCACGAACTCAGGTTAAAGAAATAATGGCAACTGATTGCATTACAGTGGAACCAGATACCGGTTTAATATCTATTGGTGAGTTATTTATTATTAAAAAGGTAAGCTGTTTACCCGTTGTAGAGAATAAACAGCTGAAGGGGATAGTAACCTCGGTTGATTTTGTGAAACTGGCTTTGCATTTGTTGAAGTAGGGTTAGTGTTTAGGCAATAAAACCGGTTATCAGATTTTAAAACTGCTTAGTTATCGTTGTTTAGGTGCATATCCCTCGGGGATAGAGTATTTTTCTCGCCATGTACCCTGTCGCGATACAATCAAGATCACTACGAAGTCGGCTTGCTACATTATCATCTCTTGATGGCTTTACAACAGGGGACAGGGCGCAAAAAGCAGCGACCTTTCCCCGAGGGATATGTACCTTAACAGTGCATGCTCTTAGCTTTTTAGCATTTTTAAAAAGTCTGCTTTAGTATATAAACCGCTATTTAAGCTACTACCTCATCTTCAAAACGAATCATCTCAATATGCCATTCCCGATCAGCACAAGCCGTTAGAATTAAGCAGGATGGGCCACCGCGTGTACGTGTAGCGCCCGCTGCTCCCGGGTTAATTACCCAGGGCTTTTGAGCGTCATCAACGAGCATCGTATGAGTATGTCCATAGACAATTAGTTTTGCATGTGGGTGTGAGGCACGTAATGACGCATGGTCAGGCTTGTGCATACCGTGTTTATGTCCATGTTCTATTGCGACTGTACCACCAGGTAGTTCTATTTCTGCAATCGCTGGTAAACCGTTGACTATGGCTTTCTCGCTTTCATGCCAGAGACTTTCAACGTCGTTATTACCGGTAACGGCTGTAACATTTGAGCTCAGTTCATGTAACTGATCTAGCACGTGAGCACCACAAATATCACCTGCATGAATAATTTGATCGCATGATTTAATTATATTAATAATGTCTGGGCTTATAACGCTATGGGTGTCAGAAATAATCGCTACTTTGCGGGTGCTGGTATTGGGGGGGGTCATGTTTTTAGTCTATGTTATTTAGTAATAAAAAACCGCCGAAAGTGCCGGCGGCTAAAAAGACTACGTTTCCTAGTCTCTAATAATAGCCTTATGTATTATAAAATAAATCCCCCGAATGGGTAAAGTTCTAGAGAGTTACAATACCAACTATTAATTTTAGTAGGAAATTTAGTCATCCAGTGCTGCTTTTCTTGCTTCTTACTGTTTTATATTTGTGTTCTTCAATTTCTGCGGTTTTACGATAAGCAAGAATCTCTTTACGTTCTTCGGTATGTTTATCGTAGGCACCCTCACGTTCTTTAATTATCATTTCACCAAATAAAACCTGTTTCACTAGTGCGAAACCAAATTCATTAATGCAACTTCGACCCTGTTATGTGGTAATTGAAAAGTATTTTCGCTCATGAGCCTTGTTCTAAATAATTTTCAGGTTATTCTGTTGTTAAATATGGGGCTAAATCACTGAATTTCAAGAGGATATTGCAGGATAAAAACAAGCTATATTCAAACCAGACGGCTATTATATTATATTTTTCAGTTGCTTACCTGATATAGATAAATAATGTGATGAACAGACGGTAGTCGCTCAGTTTAGTTATTTAACCGTCGGGGATGGAGCGCCGCTTTTGGCGCTTCGTCCCCCGGCAAGGGTTTTGCGGAGTCGATACCTTATTCTGTTAGCTACTGCTGGTAAGGGTTAAGGGGACAGGGCGCAAAAAGCGCGACCTGTCCCCGAGGGAAATGTTTCGCAGCCGTATTTATACTTACAGTCATTTAATCTGATGTTTTGTTAAGCATAAAAAAACGCGACTCAAAGAGTCGCGTTTTTAGCTTTGCTTAATTTTAAGAAAAAATCTTAGCCAAGCAAAGGCACAATCAATAGTGCAACAATGTTCATAATCTTAATTAAAGGATTAATCGCAGGGCCTGCTGTATCTTTGTATGGGTCGCCTACAGTGTCACCAGTAACCGCTGCTTTATGAGCATCAGAACCTTTACCACCGTGGTTACCATCTTCGATATATTTCTTCGCATTATCCCATGCACCACCACCGGTAGTCATAGAAATCGCTACGAACAAACCAGTCACGATTGTACCAATCAGTACGCCACCCAGTGCTTCAGCGCCAAGAGTAAGACCAACGATAATTGGCACCGCTACAGGTAATAAAGAAGGAACTAACATTTCCTTAATCGCGGCTTTAGTTAACAGGTCAACGGCTTTAGAGTAATCTGGCTTTTCAGAATAATCCATAATACCTGGTTTTTCTCTAAA
>JAPHRB010000078.1 GCA_026197015.1 Gammaproteobacteria bacterium
CGTGAAATCAGCTGCCGTTAAATCTGTGTAAAAAGGCATCATTTGATCTGGGTTCAGCATGCCTTTGTAGACAATAACTTTTGTTGATAGAGAGCAAACGTAAAATAATTCTTGTTGCGTGATGTTTTCATCGTTGCGAATTGTGTGCCCTGCATCTTTACGTAAGATGTACAGTTTACGTTCAAATTCTTCACTAGTGACACCATCAGCTGCAGCTATAAATAACTGCTCCATATGAGGTTGCGCTGCGCGCGCGGTGGGGCCGATGTCCGCTTTTATCGGATCAACCGGCAGTTCACGCCAGCCAATCAGTTTTTGGCCTGATTTCTCAATCAATTCATTAATTAGTTTCTTGCAGGTCGCACGTTCGGTTTCATTAACCGGTAAAAACACATTGCCAGCGGCATATTGGCCTTTGGCTGGTAAATCTGCGTTTAAGTCTTCTTTGGCTACACGAGTTAGGAATTCGTAAGGCAGGCTTGTCATAATGCCGGCGCCATCACCCGTATTGGCTTCACAGCCACATGCGCCACGGTGTACCATGCGACGTAAAATATGGTCTGCATCTTCAACGATTTGATGACTGGCCTGGCCTTTAATATGCGCCACAAAACCTACACCACAGTTTTCCGTTTCATTGGCAGGGTCATATAAGCCATGCTTGTTTGGTCGGGTGTATTGGTTAAAGATCTTGTTGTTACTCATCGTTTGCCTCTTAAATGCTTGATTTTATTCAAGTATTTTATGAATTTCGCCGTCCGGATTTGACTCAGGGTGGAACTGTCACTAGAGTGAGTCGCGGACAAGGGGTCGGGTATTTTACAGGAAAATAAAGCTAAAACAAAGAAATTGTGGAACAGGTATGATAATGGATTAAGTGCAGGTAAAAGCCACAAAAAACGCACTGATAAGTTAGATCTTACCAGTGGCTAGCAGACTGGGTTGACTTATCTTTTTTTAAATATATTTTCGTAGCAGTAATTGGTGGCTTCAACGAAGCCCTCAACGCTACCACAGTCAAAACGACGACCTTTAAATTTGTATGCCATAACGCAGCCGTTTTTAGCCTGTTTTTTTATGGCGTCGGTTAACTGAATTTCACCACCAGCTCCGGGTTTTGTATTGCTTAATAGATCAAAAATATCCGGCGTTAAAATATAACGGCCGATAACGGCCAGGTTGCTAGGGGCTTTATCGGCGGGTGGTTTTTCGACCATGTCTTTTACACGAAAGATATTGTCGCTAATCATTTCTCCGTCGATGACACCATAACTACTGATATTTTCTTTGGGTACTTCTTCAATTGCAATAATAGAGCAACGGAACTGATTATATAAAGCAACCATCTGTTTCATAACACTGTCTTCGCCTGGCTCGGTTATGCATAAATCGTCTGCGAGGATTACCCCGAACGCCTGCTCTCCAATCATGTTTTTACCCGCAAGAACCGCGTGACCAAGGCCTTTCATTTCTTTTTGAGGAGTATAGGTAAATGTGCAGTTGTCTAACAGATTGCGAATGTCAGTTAATTTTTCTTCTTTGCCGGTGCCGGATATTTCATTTTCTACTTCATAACTGATATCAAAGTGATCGGCAATAGCGTGTTTGCCCCTGCCGGTAACAAAGGAATTGTGGACCATGCCGGCATTTAATGCCTCTTCTACTGCGTAATGAATTAAAGGTTTGTCTACTACAGGTAACATTTCTTTTGGGATGGATTTTGTTGCAGGTAGAAAGCGGGTACCGTAACCGGCTACCGGGTAGAGACACTTGGTGATCATGGTTGAAATCCTTAGCAATAATATGATTAATTTTTTAGCATCATACTAAAAAACAAGTCGTAAGTCATAAGTCGTAAGTTTGTAAGTCAAAAAACAAAGTCAAAGACAAAAAAAAGCAGGCTCACCTTAGGTGGGCCTGCTTTGACTTACGACTTCGGACTTATGACTTACGACTATGTTTTATGATACTGCTCACTTAATTCATGAACTGAGTCGACCAGCACTTTAACGTGTTCTGGATTGATATCAGGCGTTATGCCATGACCTAAATTAAATACATGGCCTTCGCCGGTACCAAAATCTTTAAGGATTTTTCCAGCTTCTTTGCGAATAACCTCAGGTGATGCATATAAAGTAGTAGGGTCCATATTACCCTGTATGGCAACACGATCACCGACGGCAGCTTTTGCATCGACAATACTGGTGCTCCAGTCTATGCCCAGAGCGTTACATCCGGTATCCGCCATAAGGTTTAACCATTGGCCTCCGCCTTTGGTGTATAAAATAATGGGTACTTCTCTACCGTCTGCTTCGCGGGTCAGATTTGATACAATTTTTTGCATGTAATCTAATGAAAATAAGCGATACATTTCAGGGTTCAGGTTGCCGCCCCAGGTATCAAAAATCATGACGGCCTGTGCGCCTGCAGCAATTTGTGCGTTCAGGTAACTGGTTACTGACTCTGCGATTTTGCTCAATAGTTGATGTGCCAAAGCCGGGTCATTGAATAACATGGTTTTGGATTTGCTAAAGGTTTTGCTGCTGCCACCCTCTATCATATAAGTAGCCAGCGTCCATGGGCTTCCAGAAAAACCGATTAAGGGTACGTCGCCGTTTAATTCTCGACGTATGGTGCGAACGGCATCCATAACATATTTAAGTTCGCCTTCCGGGTCAGGGATGGGTAAATTTTTAACATCAGCCGCAGAGCGGATAGGGTTTGAAAACTTGGGGCCTTCACCAGATTCGAAGTATAAACCCAGGCCCATAGCATCAGGAATGGTTAGAATATCTGAAAATAAGATAGCCGCATCAAGATCGAAGCGCCTTAAAGGCTGCATGGTTACTTCACAGGCCAGATCAGGATTCATGCACAGGCTCATAAAGTCGCCCGCCTGTTCACGGGTTGCGCGATATTCAGGTAAATATCTACCTGCCTGACGCATTATCCAAACAGGTGTTTTATCTACTGGTTGTTTTAGTAGGGCGCGAAGAAAACGATCGTTTTTTAGTTCTGTCATGTTCAAAGTCTTCTGTTTTTGTCATTTCCGAATGGCGTGTGTCGGAAATCTAGCGACCTTATAGACACTGGATCCCCAACAAAGGCATTCGGGGATGACAGGATAAATGCATGTAACTTTAGAATAAGTTAGGCGTTTAATTGAGCTTTTATTTTTCCGCTCACCGCGCCCATATCAGCACGGCCTTGCATCTGGGGTTTAAGAATGCCCATTACCTTGCCCATGTCTTTTATTGACTCGGCACCGGTATCACCAATGGCTTTGGCGATCATCTGGCTTATTTCTTCATCACTTAGTGCTTCAGGCAGGAAGTCCTGTAAAATTGAAACTTCGTATTCTTCCTGTTCCCGCAAATCATCTCTGCCGGCTTCTTTGTACTGGCTAATGGATTCACGTCGCTGCTTTACCATTTTATCGAGCACAGCAAGTACGCGATCGTCATCTAGTTCAATTCGCTCATCAACTTCTATCTGTTTGATAGCGGCGAGCACTAGACGAATTACACCCAGACGTTTTTTATCGCCACCTTTCATGGAGGCTTTCATGTCTGCTGTCAGAGTTTGCTTGAGACTGTTGCTCATTACGAAGCTTTTTTAGCGACGACGATGAGGGTTACGAGTTAAGCGCTCGCGCTCTTTCGATAATTTTTTCAGGTTACGTTTTACAGCTGCAGCTGCTTTACGTTTACGTTCTGTAGTGGGCTTTTCATAGCACTCACGACGACGAATCTCGGTTAAGATTCCAGCTTTTTCGCATGAACGTTTAAATCGACGTAGAGCAACGTCAAACGGCTCGTTGTCTTTAACTTTTACTTGTGGCATTCAGAACTCTCACTCTAAAATAGAACTTAATTTATTAACAGATACCGATTGGTTGCCCAATCCGGTATCGTGGAACCGCGGGATTATAGCCCCTTGAGCGATAATTTCCAAATTAAATATGAATAAAATTCAGGATATTGTGAAGAATGATCGTTTTAGGTATTGAATCCTCCTGTGATGAAACAGGATTGGCCGTTTATGATTCGGAGCGGGGGCTGTTGGCTCACGTTTTGCATTCACAAATTGCTTTGCATGGCGAGTATGGTGGGGTGGTTCCGGAATTAGCGTCGCGGGATCACGTGAGATATCTGCTGCCTTTGGCGAAACAGGTTTTAAAGCAGGCGGGTCTTGCTAAAACTGAATTAGACGGCATCGCATACACCGCCGGCCCTGGGTTGATGGGAGCGTTAATGGTGGGGGCCTGTACTGGAAGGGCAATGGCAATGGCTTTAGGGGTGCCCGCTGTAGCTGTGCATCATATGGAAGGGCATTTGTTGGCACCTATGTTAGAAAATGAGGCGCCAGCGTTTCCTTTTGTTGCCCTGCTGGTTTCCGGAGGGCATACCTTACTGGCGCAAGTTAAAGGGGTTGGGCAATATGAGCTGTTAGGTGAAAGTCTGGATGATGCTGCGGGAGAGGCTTTTGATAAAACAGCAAAAATGTTGGGGCTGGGTTATCCCGGCGGGCCAGTTCTGGCTAAATTAGCTGAGCAGGGCGAGACAGGTATTTATAAGTTTCCGCGTCCAATGTGTGATCGGCCGGGTCTGGATTTTAGTTTTAGTGGATTGAAAACCTTTAGCCTGAATACCTGGCAAAAAGAAGTTGAGCTGGGCAATGACAATGAACAGACACAGGCCAATATTTGTCGTGCATTTGAAGAAGCGGTAGTTGATACATTAATGATTAAGTGTAGAAGGGCTATTCAGCAGGTGGGCGCCCAAACACTGGTGATAGCCGGCGGGGTTGGAGCGAATCTGCGATTAAGGGCTTCATTGCAGGAAATGATGCAAAAAGAGGGCGGTGAGCTATTTTATCCCAGAGTTGAATTTTGTACAGATAATGGAGCGATGATTGCGTATGCTGGTGCCTTAAGGCTGCTGGCAGGAGAAGCGGAGCCATTGGCAATTAATGTGAGAGCAAGGTGGCCGATGAGCGAGTTGGCAGCGATTAATTAATGGGCTTACCCTGTTCTGGCACATCTCCATCGGGGAAAGACCGCCGCTGTTTGGCGCTCTGTCCCCTAAACCCATACCACTAAGAGTTTTACGGAGTCGACACCCTACACTGTCAGCTTCTGGTGGTATGGGTTTAGGGGACAGGGCTCAAAAAGCGAGACCTTTCCCCGATGGAGAAGTGCCTGAGCAGAGCAAGCTGTTAACAGCGCAAGCTGCTTATTTTTTCTTTGATCCGATTTTATCTTCCTGGCCCGCCAGTAATTTTTTGATATTGCTTTTATGACGCCAGATTAACATTAGTGCCATAAATGTCACACAAACTGTTATAACCGGTGACTGTGTAATAAACCAGGCTAAAACCGGTGAGCCTGCAGATGCAACCAGAGCAGAGAGTGAAGAGTAACGTAACGTAACTGCCATAAATAACCAGATGACAATAGTGCCCAGCCCTAACATCCAGTGAATACCAAGTAATACACCTAATATTGTTGCTACGCCTTTACCGCCCTTAAATCCATAATAAAGAGGATATAGGTGCCCTAAAAATGCGGCTACAGCGGTCGCGGCAATAATTTCATCTTGCATATCCAGCGCAACGGCGATTGAAACAGGGATCAGGCCTTTTAACATATCCCCAAGAAGTGTGATGATGGCGGCTTTTTTGCCGCCTTCTCGCAGTACGTTGGTAGCGCCGGGATTGTTTGAACCAACCGTTCTAGGATCGGACAATCCCATTATTTTACACGTTACAATGGCAGTAGACACTGAACCGAGTAAATAGCCGAACAGCGTAAAGCCAATTATAAGTATAATGGGTTGTTGTAATAGATCCACAAAGAAGTCCAGTAGGTAATAATGAATACAGCGCGCAATTTAGCACGAAATGAAACATCGGTGAAATGCTATGCAAGGGCCTGATTCTAAAGTGACCTGCCTGTTTGTACACGGTTGGGCAATGAATAGTAGTGTATGGGAACCCGTAGTGGATAAACTGCCTGAGTGGATTGATACACAGCTTATTGATTTGCCCGGGCATGGGCAAAGAGTTAATGAGTCTTTATCTAATTTACAAAATCTGACAGAGGATTTGTTGCAACAATGCAGGCACACAAAAGCACAATACCCTCATGGCCAGCCGTTATATTTAATTGGCTGGTCATTAGGTGGTTTACCGTGTATACAGTTGGCGATGGATCACCCGGAGGAAATCAGTGGTTTAATGCTGGTAAGTAGCAACCCCTGTTTTGTTGACAAAGAAAACTGGAAGTATGGAATTGATGCGGCTATTTTTGAGCAGTTTTCTCAGTCACTAAAAAAGGATTTTTCAGGTACAATTCGCCGATTTCTTTCTTTGCAGGTTAAAGGTTCAGAGTCAGGAAGGCTTGTTTTACGGGGTTTAAGGGAAAAAATATTACAGCAATCCAGGCCTCATGAGCTTAATCTTGATGCGGGTCTGGAAATATTAAAACAGACTGATTTACGTAGTCAGTTAAAAAAAATAAAGCTGCCTGTCAACTGGATACTTGGTGGACAGGATGGGCTGGTGAAAAAACAGTTAGCAGAAGAGCTGGATAATGTCATGGTTTTTAATAATGCAGGGCATGCCGCTTTTTTATCACATACAGATGAGTTTATTGAGCAACTTATAAAATCACTGACATGTATTCATAAATAAACTATTGGTACCTATGAGTCAAACAGAAAAACACCGTATTCAGAAACATTTTGATGCAAAAGCAATTTGTTATGAATCTTCAGCCGTATTGCAGCGTAATGTTTGTAAAGAGTTATTGCAGCGTCTGGATTTAACTAATATAAAACCATCAGTGATTCTTGATGTGGGCTGTGGTACCGGTTGGGGGACCCAGGACTTATTAAAAAAATATAAAAAAGCAAAAGTGCTTTCATTAGACTTGTCTCCTGAGATGTTAAAACAAACTAAAAGCAAAGGTGGCTGGTTGAGAAGGCCTGCCTTAATTTGTGCTGATGCTGAAGATATACCCCTGCAAGATGAATCTGTTGATTTAATTTTTTCGAGCCTTATGCTGCAATGGTGTGATTATAAAAAAGTGTTTGCAGAATTTAAACGACTCTTAAAACCTGATGGGCTGTTAATGTTTTCAACGTTTGGTCCTGATACGTTAAAAGAGTTGAAAAAAAGCTGGCAACAGGTTGATTCAAATACGCATGTTAATGATTTTACTGATATGCACGATTTAGGTGATGAGCTGATTCAGGCTGGCCTGGCTGAGCCTGTCATGGATATGGATTTGCTTACTTTAACTTACCAGGATGTGAAAGCGGTTATGCTCGACCTGAAATCTATTGGTGCCAATACTATTTTAAAAAATCAGCATAAAACTGTTGAGAAAGGTCTGGTTACGCCAGGCAAGTTGAAAAGAGTAATAACTCATTATGAAAAATATAGAAAAAACGGGGTTATACCGGCAAGTTATGAAATAGTTTATGGGCATGCGTGGAAAACAAAACAAAGAGAAACAAAAAAATCTCAGCAAGGTCGTGTTAGTGGAGAGTTTGCGATTGCAGTTGAACAGATAAAAAAACAATCAAACTAAAAGCGAAGGTAAATTTTTAGTTTACTGAGTGTAATTAATTAAATTGTTAAAGTTTGTGCTTTATCAGGTAAAAATATTGCTCGAGCGAACACCGCAAAACTTAATCTAAAGAGATGAAGACATACCAGTAAAAATCAAACCCCATATGGCAATACCTAAAATGATCCATGCAATATTGGCGGGGCTAAAGTAATTGTTTGTTAGACCTTGTGGGTCATCACAGGCGGTATTAATTGCGTATTGAGCCTTGTATAAAGCCCGTGCCATTAGTCCCAGAAATATGAAACCGGCAAAATCCGTCATGGGAGTACCAATGTCTTTGGCAGATAACTGGTCGCTAATGTTTGAAAATATAGCACTAACTACATAAGTGGTAGCGATAAGGCTGTGATCCCATTTGTATGAAATGTTTTTATGTTGCAGCGTTTCGTTAACATTTCTAAAAAGAGAATGCGTGAAGAATATTGAAAAGAGACCTCGCATAACGGGCCAGACATTTGAGTTGGTTGTGGCTTTGTGCAAAGACCAGTTTTTATAAAACCAGTAGATACCATAAATGCCCAGTGTTGATATAAACAGGGTTATGAATTTTCTTATAGAAACAACGTAATAAGTGGCAGTGGTTTCACTTTCAGTTGATAAATCTGCTTGCGGTGCCTGGTAAATGTTATTTTCCATAAAATTAATCTGATAATTATTTTGTATAAAAAAAGGCGCTGTATAAGCGCCTTTTTTTTGAGTTAATATGTTACGTGCCCTGTTTTAAGCTTCAAGACAGTTTCGCAATTTTTTCATCGCATTTTTTTCTAACTGACGAATGCGTTCAGCAGAAACATCGTATTTTGCAGCCAGTTCATGAAGAGTTGCTTTTTTGTCATCATTCATCCAGCGAGACATTAAAATATCACGACTTCTTTCATCAAGCGTCTGCAGTGATTCAGTTAGTGCTTCACTTCGCTGCTCCTGCCAGTCATTTGATTCTAGCTGTTGGGCAGGATCATGAGCCGGGCTTGCCAGGTAAGTAGATGGAGCGAGCATTGCGTCATCGTCATCATCTGAAGTAGCATCAAAAGCCATATCATAGTTACTTAGGCGTGACTCCATTTCCAGTACGGTCTCAGGTTTAACGCCAAGGTCTTTAGCTACACCTTCAACTTCTTCCGGTGTAAACCAGCCTAGACGTTTTTTAGAGCTACGTAAGTTAAAAAATAGTTTACGTTGAGCTTTGGTAGTGGCTACTTTAACAATTCTCCAGTTTTTCAGTACATATTCATGAATTTCAGCACGAATCCAGTGAACTGCAAATGAAACCAGCCTTACATTATGATCAGGGCTGAAGCGCTTAACTGCCTTCATCAGGCCAACATTACCCTCCTGAACCAGATCAGCCATTGGTAGACCATAACCCTGATAACCACGGGCGATGCGAATAACAAAACGAAGATGAGACATAATCAATTTTTGTGCAGCTTGAAGGTCTCCATGTTCAGACAGGCGATAGCCATACTCACGTTCTTCCTCTGCTGTAAGCATAGGAAAAGCTTGTGCATTCTGAATATATTGATCCAGGCTGCCGCTCGAAATAGGCAGGTGGTTATTTGCAAGTACCAGTTCGTTTGACATATTAGCTCCAAAGTTCTGTGTTTATATTAGCACTCTTTTGTTTAGAGTGCTAATGCCTGTATAAGTTCCAGCTAATGTATGAAATGATGTTTATTATAAGGGAGAAAGTGGCTTGAGGGGCCGGCAGATCAGGGTTTACTGGATCATGGTGAGAGAGTTGTCAGGGTGATGAATCTCTAAATACTGTTTTCGCAGCATTAACAAGTTGTTAAGTCTGGCGATTAACATAGCTTCACCTACGGGTTTCTCAAGAATATCATTGGACCCGGAGGAGAAGATTCGGTTCAATCCGTCAGGGTCTGCATCGAAATTACTAGAGGTGGTTACAAGTATAGGAAGCTGCTCATAACCCAGTCCGAGACCATGGCGAATTTCGCGAATAAGATCTCTTCCGCTCATATGTCCTTCGAGTTGTATGTCTGTCAGGAGTAAATCAAAGGGTTGAATATTGTCTTTACTGAACGAATGTTGAATATGTTGTAGAGCCTGTTCGGCATTTATGGCATGCAGGTAGTTATAGTCATGTTTGCTAAGCAAATTTTTTGTGGCAAGGGCTACAGTGGCGCTGTCTTCAACATATAAAATATTACCGGTAATCATGGCGTTGGGCGGCTCTGTATTCAAAAATGAATTAATATAGTCGACCAGCTTTTGTTGCCCAAGTTTTTTATCAAAGTAACCATTTACCAGATTGCAGGCCATTTTTTCTTCATAAATGCCCATTTTCTCACCGGATATAACAATCAGAGGGGTATTTCTTACACCCAGGTCTGTGCGAATTTTGTTTATCATTTCATGACAGTCGATGTCAGGCAGGTTTCTGGAGGATGTAATTAAGGCGTATTTGTGTTCAACCAGCAGGCGAAATGCCTCATCCACATTCATGGCGGCATCCACGATAACATTGGGAATGTTTTTGGCAATCAGTTTGCTAATAATAGCCAGACTGGTGCCTGAATGGTCGATAAGTAGAACCCGCTGTGCTGCTGATGACATAATATTTTGACTCTCTACCTGCCCTGTATTCCTGAGAGCTTGAAATATGTTTGTATTTTAATTTTTATACTTAAAATGATAGTCACAAAGTGCCATAACTAAGCTATTCAGGTAAGGCATCTAGTCGATAGTTTAAGTCTGCTTGTCTTAAATATAGCAGTTGTAATGAATTTTGTTATACATGAACGGGGTAAGCGAGGTTTTCAGGAAAAGAAAACTTTATAAATAGTTGAAGTTTATTAAATGCTGGGGAGGGTAAATCTCCAGCAAACCCCTAACATTTACTTATGCGGTTTTAGCTTGGTTCTATTTCACTTAGGTGTCGGCCGACCGCAATCCATGATCCGAACAGACCAAGAAAACAACTAAAAGCAATTAGATTAAGGCCTTCGATAAAACTTAAACCTTTTAGCTGGAAGCCGCTGTTGTATAAACTGGCCAGATGTTCTACTGAGTTATCTAACAATCCGATCGATAATGAAGTGAGAAACCAGGCGAATAAACCACCGCCAATGCCGTACCATAACCCAGTGTAGAGAAAAGGCCGTCGAATAAAGGCATCAGTGCCGCCAATCAGCTTTGTTACTTCAATTTCTTCACGGCGATTTTGGATATCGAGTCGAATAGTGTTGCCTACAACCAGTAGTACAGCAACGCCTAACAGGCTTGCAATCACCCAGATTGCACGTTGTGCGATTTCCAGCATGGCGAATAAACGTTTCACCCATTGTAAATCTAATTGTGCCAGTTCTACCTGTTTCTGATTATTTAGTTGCTTTAGGAGGTGGCGAATTTTATCGGGTCGTTTTGCATCAACAACAGGTTGAATAGTCAGTACGTGAGGTAAGGGGTTGTCGCCAAGTGATTCAATGGCATTACCAAAACCGGATATTTTTTTAAACTCTTTAAGTGCCTGTTGCTTGTTAATCATGGAGATATTATTAACATCTTCATACAGACGTAATTTGTCCATTAATTTATTTGCCTGGGTTTCGGTTACATCATGTTTAAGAAAAACCGATATCTGAGCGCTATTGTCCCAGCCAACACTAACGTTACTGGCATTATTTAATAATACAAACATGCCTGCGGGTAAAGCCAGGGCAATTGCAATAACAGCAATGGTCATAAACGAGGAGGCGGGTTGGCGGGTCATTGCGCCAAGGCTAGCGATGAGGGTGCGCAGATGATTAATGCCCCAGGCTTTAAATGGACTGCTTTTGGCTAACTGGTTGCTATCTGCTCTAGCCATGGTTTGTTAGATCCAGATCATTGTGAGAAAGCAGGCCTTTATTCAGGCTCACTACCGGGCTGCCCATTTCTTTAATAAGTTTTAAGTCGTGACTAGCGATAAGCACGGTAACCCCGACGTCATTAAAACGTGCAAAAAGCTGCATTATTTCTTTTGATAATTCGGGGTCAAGGTTACCTGTAGGCTCATCAGCTAAAAGTAAGCCGGGTTTGTGAACAATCGCACGAGCAATGCCTACCCTTTGTTGTTCACCGCCAGATAATGTGATGGGTGCAGATTTTTCTTTATTTAATAAGCCAACCTGATCGAGCGAGGCGCGAACACGTTTGCCAATTTCTTTATGCTGGTAACCCGCGATAATTAGTGGCAGGGCAACATTATCAAAAACGGTACGATCATATAAAAGGTGATGGTTTTGAAAAATAATACCGATATTTCGTCGAATATAAGGGATTTTTCGGTTGCCGACGCTACTTAAATTGACACCATCCAATACCAGGTTTCCACGACTCGGGCGTTCAATTAAAGCAATAAGTTTGAGTAAGGTGCTTTTTCCCGCGCCGGAATGCCCGGTTAAATAGGCCATTTCTCCACGAGGCAGGTGAAAACTCACATTGCTTAAGGCTTCATGACCACCGGGGTAGCGCTTGCTGACATTATCAAAACGAATCATGCGAGCTATTTTGCACTAAGTTATTGATGGTGAAAAGAAATAGCTCAAAATCAGTTGGTAAATGTGTTTGTTATTGCCTGGGCTCTGCAAAGTTAAAGGTAAAATAATCACCTAATGTTTTTTGCATCGCTGAAACAGGAAAATTGCCGTCAAGTTTGTCTGCCCATGCGGAGCAAACCAGTTTTATAATGTCTGAGTTATGATCTGAGTGTAAATAAACTTCAGTAAAATAATTAATAATGTTTGGGCCTGAAGCCTGTTCCTGGCCGTCTTCAATGCGACGAATTTTAAAGGTGTCTGGTTGAACTGTGCGCGGACCAAAGGCTTTCATTTTAAGGCTGCAACTTATGTTGTATAGGTCTTTGTCTTTATCGGTGGTGATTTTACCCCACTGAATAATAGTATGAGTATTACCCTCACCTATGAACAGGTTTTTATTTAAACTTAATGTGGAGCCATCAGGTATATCAAAAGCAATTGAAGAGGGGTTAAAAGCAATTGAAGAGGGGTTATTAGAATGTAATGACTGGCATGAGCTAACGATTAGAGATGTAACGATAATCAATAGTGCTTTCAATTTTGTTTCCTTGCGCATTATAAATTTCATCGTTAAGTATACAGTTAGTTACGATTGTTATTCATTATTAGTTGTATTTGTTAAGAAATGTTTTATATACCGATTATTAGTCAGGTATTTTATCTAATAATGCGTCAACAAACTCAGTTGCATGAAATTCGCGTAAGTCATCAATGCCTTCGCCGACACCGATAAAACGGATAGGGATGGAAAGTTTCTCTGCAATGGCAAATAAAATCCCACCTTTAGCTGTGCCATCGAGTTTGGTGAGTACTAATCCGCTTAAACCCATCGCTTCATTAAATTGCTGGGCCTGAATTAAACCGTTCTGCCCAAAACCCGCGTCCATAACCAGTAAAGTCTCATGTGGGGCAGTGTCGTCAAGTTTACCCATTACCCGTTTAATTTTTATTAACTCATCCATTAAGTTGTTTTGAGTATGTAAACGTCCGGCCGTGTCAGCAATGACAACATCTATATTTTTAGATTGCGCAGATTCAATCGCATCATAAATAACTGAGGCTGAATCTGCGCCAGTACCCTGGGCTACAACCGCAATTTCATTACGCTCGCCCCAGGTTTGTAATTGCTCTACCGCGGCTGCGCGGAAGGTGTCACCCGCTGCAAGCATTACGGATTTACCCTGGTTTTGAAAACGTTTAGCCAGTTTACCGATGGTGGTGGTCTTGCCAGCACCATTTATGCCGATAACTAAAATTACGAAGGGTGATTTTTTATTCTCTATTAGCAGAGGTTTGCTTACAGGTTGTAAAATTTCAACCATGTCATCACAAAGCGCATTAAACAGGGCTGTCGGATCATTAAGTTCATTACGTGAAACACGTTTTGTGAGGTCAGTGATGATGCGTGAGGTCGCCTCTATGCCGACATCGGCGGAAAGTAAACGTGTTTCCAGTTCTTCGAGTAATTCATCATCAATGGTTTTCCTGCCCAACAACAGGTCTGCCATACCATCAGTTAAGCCAGCGCGAGTTTTTCCAAGACTATCTTTTAGATAAGTTAATGTGCTTTCTTCTTTTGCTTTTGCCCACTCTTCAGCTGTCGGCGGGCTGAAGGAAGCCCCGGATTTGACTGCTCCTGGCTCTACCGTTCGTGGTTTATCAATTGTCGGCTCAGTTGTAGGTGTGTTAGTTGTTGAGGCGGGGTCTTCTTTGTTCTCATCGCTAGCAACTGTAACTTGTGTATCTGCCTGAGTTGTTTCAGCCGGGGGCGTGGCTGAAGCGGCTTGTCCGCCCGGTGTAAATGATGCACCGGACTTTACAGTTGCCTGTGAAGGTGTGCTTACAGGTTCGCTGAGTTTATCAATGAGCTCGCTTGAAGACTCATTGTCAGACTCGGAAGTGTTTTCAGGTGTTTCTTTAGTGCGACGTAAAAAACCAAACATAATTTATTAAATAACTTGTATATCAGGAGGGGCTTATCCTATCATCGCGTGGAACTAAGGTTAAGCTTCATAGTCATTCTAAGAGGCGAAAATCATAATTAATCGGACAAATTGAATGATATTAAAGAAATATAGAGTTGTTTATGCGCTGTCAGGCGTCCTGTTTGGCTTATCAGCCTGTCAGACAAACCCGCAACATGTAACTGAAAAAGATTCAAGCCAGCCTGATGACATTAAACAAGTTAGTAAGTTAAGTGAATCAGGTGTTGTCAGTTTCAGGTTAGATAATGGTATGAAAGTGTTAGTCAAACCTGATCATCGTTCACCGGTGGCGGTCTCCCAGGTGTGGTACAAAGTGGGTGGCTCTTATGAATATAATGGTGTTACCGGTGTCTCACATGCGCTTGAACATATGATGTTTAAGGGCACGAAAAATTTAAAAGCAGGTGAGTTTTCGGAAATAATAGCTGCCAATGGTGGTAGTGAAAATGCCTTTACCGGTAAAGACTACACTGCTTACTTTCAGCGCATATCCAGTGATCGTTTAGAGTTATGTCTGAAACATGAAGCAGATCGCATGCGAAATTTACAATTAAATGAAGATGAGTTTAAAAAAGAGATTGAAGTCATTAAAGAGGAGAGGCGCTCACGCACCGATGATAAACCTACATCATTAACCTATGAGCGATTTAATGCAGCAGCATTTATTAATTCAAGTTACCAGCAGCCCATTATTGGCTGGATGGGAGATCTGGATAGTATGCGACTTGAAGATTTAAGTCAGTGGTATCAAACCTGGTATGCACCGAATAATGCGACGTTGGTGGTGGCGGGAGATGTTGACCCTGAGCAAATTAGAGGCTGGGCAGAAAAATATTTTGGCGTATTAAAACCTTCAGATATTGTGCCACCTAAGCCACGTCGTGAAGTTGAGCAAAAGGGTGAACGACGAATCACCGTTAAGGTGCCGGCAAAAGTGCCTTATTTATTGATGGGTTATAAAGTGCCCGTTATGAATACAGCGCAGGATGAAAAAGATGTATATGCACTAGAAGTTCTTGCCGGGGTACTTGATGGTGGCGATAGTAGCCGTTTAAGCCGACGTCTGGTGCGTGAGAGTGAAATAGCTACGTCAGCCGGCGCAGGTTATGACCCTTACGCGAGGCAGCAAACTCTGTTTTTGTTTGAGGGGTCTCCACGTGAAGGACATACGATTAAAGAGTTGGAGTCGGCTATTAAAAAACAAATTACAGCTATTCAAAATGAGTTGCCATCACGGCAGGAGCTTGACCGAGTTAAAGCACAGGTAATGGCATCATCTGTATATGAAAAAGACTCTGTTTTTTATCAGGCTATGCAGCTAGGAACGTTAGAAACAGTTGGTGTGGGCTGGCAGAAAAAAGATGAATACCTGGAAAAAATTCAGCAAGTCACCGCTGAACAAGTTAGACAAGTAGCAAAAAAATATTTAAAGGACGATAGTCTGACCGTTGCCGTGTTAGATCCGCAATCAACAGAGACTAATAAACAAAGTAAAGGCAGTCGTCTTACAGGAGGCCGTCATGGTCATTAATAAAAGTATAATTATTGCAGGCTGTTTATTGGTAATGGGTCAGGTCGTTGCGTCTCCCGATATTCAGCACTGGCAAACTAAAAATGGTGCAGATGTTTATTTTGTAGCCTCTAATGATATTCCAATGGTTGATGTGCGCATTGTTTTTGATGCAGGTAGTGCTCGTGATGCGGAAATGGGTAAAGAGTTGTCGGGCACAGCCGTAATGACTAATGGTCTTTTATCAGAAGGAGCCGCTGGGGATGATGCGCAGGTGCTGGCCGAAAAGTTTGAAGCAGTTGGCGCTTCATTTGCTAATGGCTCGTTAAAAGATATGGCGTGGTTAAGTGTGCGTAGCTTACGCAACGATAGATATCTGCAACCTGCATTAATTAATTTGAAAAATATTTTAAGTTTACCTGAATTTTCAGAAACCTCCTTTAGTCGTGAATTAGAACGCTTAAAAATTGCTGTAAAAGCTGGTAAACAGTCACCGTCTACAATTGGTGCACAGCGGTTTTATGCGGAACTTTATGGTGATCATCCTTATGCGTTACCAAGTGAAGGCACTGAAGAGAGTTTGAAAAAGTTAAAACTGAAACATCTTAAAGATTTTTATAAAAAGTATTATGTCGCAAAAAATGCAGTAATTAGTATTGTCGGCCAATTAACAAAAAAAGAAGCCGAAAAAATTGCCTCGGATCTGGTTGCCGATTTGCCTTCAGGTCAGCAAGCAAAAAAATTACCGGCGGTTAAAGCATTAACAGAATCTAAAACCATACATATTGATTTTCCATCCAGGCAAAGTAGCGTGCTCATGGGGCAGGTAGGGTTGGCCAGGGGGGATGTGGATTATTATGCATTATATCTTGGTAATCATGCATTTGGTGGTAGTGGTTTTGGTTCAAGATTAATGCAAAAAGTGCGTGAAGAACGAGGGTTAGCTTACAGTGTTTATAGTTATTTTTCACCTATGCATGCGCAAGGGCCGTTCATGATTGGTTTACAAACACGTAATGACCAGCTGGATGAGGCTATGGGTATAGTGCATGCTGAATTAGATAAATATATCACTCAAGGGCCTGAGTTAGATGAGTTAGATGATAGCTTAAAAAATATTACCGGTGGTTTTCCATTGCGAATTGATAGTAATAAAAAAATTGTCGAGTATTTGTCCGTTATAGGGTTCTATGATTTGCCATTAGATTATCTGGATACATTCGTAGACAGTGTTAACTCACAGGATAAGAAAAAAGTTGACGATGCATTGCAGCGTAGAATTCATCCGGACAAAATGTTAACGGTAATTGTGGGTGCTAAGAGCAAATAGTTTTTACTCTTAGTGATAAGCGTTAATGTCAAAAAAATTAAGAAAATCCTCGGCGGGAAAGTTACGTATTATTGGTGGTATGTGGCGCAGTCGTTTTTTGCAGGTGGCAGATTTACCTGGATTAAGGCCGACTACAGATAGGGTCCGTGAAACTTTGTTCAACTGGTTGCAAAATGATATACCCGGTGCAGATTGTCTTGACTTGTTTGCGGGCAGTGGCGCTCTGAGTTTTGAATCGGCCTCACGTGGCGCCGCTTCGGTAACGATGATTGAAAACCAGCGCCAGGCAGCAGAGGTATTATCTGCAAATATTCGAGACCTGAAAGCTGAGGTTATGCAGCTGTTGCAGTGTGATGCGTTAAACTGGTTAAGCAAGCCGGCCGTCAGAAAATATGATGTTGTTTTCATCGATCCACCATTTGATAGTGACTATTTATCTCAGGCCTGTGAGTTGCTGGAGAGTAATCAGTACCTTGCAGAATTTGCCTGTGTATATCTGGAAATGAATCGAAAGCAGGATTTACCGATATTGCCAGAAAACTGGAATGTGGTGAGGCAGAAAAAAGCCGGTCAGGTCGGCTATTATCTAGTCAGGCGAAACTTTGTATCTAATTCAGGCCCTGAGCGGCAGATTGTATAATTGAAAGAGGAAGAAGCATGACAGTGGTAGCCGTCTATCCGGGAACATTTGACCCGGTTACAAATGGTCACAGTGATCTGGTGTCCAGAGCGTCTGGGTTATTCGATAAGGTCATTGTCGCAATTGCCGCAAGCCCTTCAAAAGCACCTTTATTTGATTTAGAACATCGAATTCGACTTGCAGAACAGGTGTTGCATCAACATAATAACGTCGAAATTTGTGGTTTTTCAGATTTGCTGGTGGATTTTGTGCGTAAACGTCAGGCAAACGTCATCCTCAGGGGGTTGCGGGTTGTTTCTGATTTTGAGTTTGAAATGCAACTTGCCAGTATGAATCGGCATCTGGCGCCTGAAATAGAGACATTGTTTCTCACGCCATCAGAAAAGAGCAGCTTTATCTCATCTTCTCTGGTGAAGGAAATAGCGTCTCATCATGGTGATGTGTCGGAATTTGTTAACCCATTAGTTGTAAAAGAACTAAGCAATAAATATACAACCTAAAGACTTGTTGTGAGTAAGGACGAAATAAGCTGATTTAGGGTATAATCATCCACTAATATTACCAGTCTCCCGGTGAGACTCTTAAAATTTTAAATGTAGGGCTTAAAAAATGGCATTGATCATAACTGACGAATGCATTAACTGTGATGTATGTGAACCGGAATGTCCCAATGAGGCAATTGCAGCCGGTGATGAAATTTATGAAATTGACCCAAATAAATGTACTGAGTGCATTGGGCATTATGATACACCTCAATGTGTGGAGGTTTGCCCGGTCGATTGTATTCCAAAAGACCCCGATCATATAGAAAGTGAAGATGAGCTGATGGAAAAGTACAAACAACTCACCGGGGAAGCGTAAGCCACCTGTTGTGTGAAAAAAGGCTCCATTTATGCCAGGGGGTTGCTTAAAGCGTTAAAAGTAAAAGGCAGAGGAAACCGCAAATAAACGCGAAGGAGCGCAAATATTAATTTAACTCGTTCCCACGCTCCCGCGTGGGAATGCATAGCTAGTCAGGTAACACATACCCAGCAACCCTCTTCACTCCAGTTACCAGTTCCTTACACCATAAAAAGTCGATTCCCTCCATGAAACAAACAATGTTTGTTTACTGCGATATGGGTCGAGATAACTCAGGAGCTTCATATTTATTAAATGAAAGGGTTTCACTAGCTGTATTTAAAAGATGGAATAAGTTCTGCACCTGAAAGCGTACGGAGTCTGGGTTAGTACATTGAAACCTATGCATTCCCACGCAGGAGCATGGGAACGAGAACATCTAAATGCTTTTATCCGTGTTTTAGTGCCTCTGTGTCAAATTCTGCAGATTCATACCAATACGCTAAGCTGTATGCATTCTCACGCAGGAGCACGTAGTAAATGAACGCAAATGATCACTAAAATACATCCACGTAGCTGTGACATTAGTGCATCCATGCACGTCAACGCAAATATTAAATTTATAGGTATTACTTAAAAATCATCTTCTGTGACGAGAATTAAGTGAGCTCACAGTGGAAATGGATCTTTAACTATTACTTGCAGATAATTTCTAAGGCATAACATCAACAGGTTAAGTTAACGTCTGGCCATTTACGGGATCTTTTTTTAGTTTTAAGATGTAATCAGAAGTTGTAAAGCCGAAAAATCAGGGCAAACACGTGTGTTGTGTCTAAAGGATGAAAGATGAAAAAAACATTCGCCATATTATTATTCATTTTTTCTTCAAATCTACATGCGGCAGCGGGTATTGCTACAGCGCATCCGCTGGCTACTGCAGCTGGCGAAAAAATTCTGGCTCAAGGAGGCAATGCATTTGATGCGGCGGTTGCTATCAGTGCTGCGTTGGCGGTGGTTGAGCCATATAGTTCAGGCATAGGTGGTGGTGGTTTCTGGCTGTTACATCGTAGTAGTGATGGTTTTGAAATCATGATTGACGGGCGTGAAAAAGCCCCTTTGAAATCACATAAAGATATGTATCTCGATAAAAATGGTGATGTGATACCTCAGGCATCAATTGATGGAGTACTATCTGCGGGCATCCCCGGAGTTCCGGCGGCACTTGAACATTTATCAAAAAAATACGGCAAATTAAGTCTCAAACAAAGTTTACAGCCAGCTATTGAATATGCGCAAAACGGTTTTAAAGTTAGTGAGCATTATCAGCGTATGGCAGGTTTTAGATTAGCTGCGTTAAGGGCATCACCTGCGGCAGCAAAGATTTTTTTAAAAAATAATAATGTACCTGATAAAGGTGATGTTATTAAACAGTCTGATCTGGCAAAAACATTAAAAATTATTGCTGAAAAGGGATCAGCGGGTTTTTATACCGGCGAACTGGCGCAAAAGTTTATTAGAGGGGTAAAAGAAGCGGGGGGAATCTGGAGTCATGAGGATCTGAAAAAATATTTTGTTGTTGAAAGAAAACCCATTACCGGGCGCTTTCATGAAATGAAAATAACCTCTGCTGCACCACCTTCTTCAGGCGGAATTGCATTGCTAGAAATGTTAAACCAGTTATCCCATTATTCGTTAAGTAGCCTGGATAAACCACAGGTTATTCATCTGGTTGTAGAAGCAATGCGTAGAGCATACCGTGACAGGGCGCAGTTTCTGGGTGATACCGATTATGTCTCTGTGCCTGTTAAGCGCTTACTAAGTCAAGATTATGCTGCTGGGTTAGCAGCAAGTATTCATCCGGATAAGGCCATGCCAAGTAATTTATTACCGGGTGTTGTGCATGAAAATAATAGTAAAGATACAACGCATTTTTCTGTGATTGATCACCAGGGAAATAAAGTTGCGGCTACCTTATCCATTAATTACCCGTTTGGTTCCTGCTTTGTTCCGCCAGGCACAGGGGTTTTATTGAATGATGAGATGGATGACTTTTCATCTAAACCAGGTGTGGCAAATGCCTATGGTCTGGTCGGTGCAGAAGCTAATGCAATTGAACCGGGAAAACGCATGTTATCCAGTATGTCACCAACCTTTCTGGAAACTGATGATCGAATGGCAGTTATCGGAACACCTGGTGGGAGCCAGATAATAACCATGGTTTTACTGGGTAGTTTGAGGTTTTACTTTGAAGAAGATGCCGAAGAGATAGTAAACGGGCCAAGGTTTCATCATCAGTATTTGCCTGATCAGGTTTCCTATGAGCCTGGTGCTTTTAGTAAAGAAGCGTTATTGATTTTACAAAACAAAAATCATGTTTTAAAACAGTCAAAACGTAATTGGGGCAATATGCAGTTAGTGATTTGGGATAAAAGAAACAAAAAAATGAGCGCCGCATCAGATAAGCGAGGTATGGGCAAAGCGAAAGTAATAACAGATAAATGAGTTTTACTCAAAAGTGCTAAAGATTACCTTATATTTATCGCTTATGCTGATTTAAAAAGAGTATGTTTCTATTCCAGCCCAAAACTGTCATTTTGAGTATTACCGGTTCTGCTTTCAATGTCTTTTATCTGTTCAATGCATCTTAATAATTTCATGCGCTCGCGCTCTGCCTGTCCGTGATTCATATATCGGTCAGCCGCTTTAAGTAAATCTTCATAATGCTTCAGGCGATAATTATGATTAAGTAGTGCCTTGGCAATAAAGAACGGGTCCTTATCATGCTCTTTCATTGTGGCGCAAGCGACTAAAGCGGTTTTTAGTTCAATTTCAGTAGGTTTGCTCATATAAATACAGCTAGTTGTTTGTCTATATTGATTATAGGAAATTAAAATTAATTATTTATTGATATAATGCAGTTCTTATAGCGTTATTTACAGGTTTGTTTATGTCCAAAATTAAAATAGGTGTTTTAACTGCTTCAGACCGGGCCAGTGCAGGTATATATGAAGACCTTTCGGGGCAGGCCATAATAGAGACCTTAAATGAGTACCTGACTTCAGAATGGGAGCCAGTCTACAAGGTGATTGCTGATGATCAACCTGGTGTGGAAGAGGCATTGATAGACATGGCGGACCAGCAGGGTTGTTGCTTAATTGTAACAACGGGTGGTACAGGTCCGGCGCCGAGAGATCTGGTGCCTGAGGCAACGGCTTCTGTGTGTGAAAAAATGATGCCCGGTTTCGGCGAACTGATGCGACAGGTGAGTTTGCAATATGTGCCCACCGCCATTTTGTCGAGACAAACAGCGGGTATTAGAGGTAAAAGCCTGATAGTTAATTTGCCCGGCAAACCCAAGTCGATACGAGAGTGCCTTGATGCGGTTTTTCCTGCAATACCTTACTGTATTGATTTAATTGAAGGGCCGTATTTAGAAAATGATGAAAACATAGTAAAGGTCTTCCGTCCAAAAGCAAAATAAAAGTAGTTGCTGTATGCTGATGTATTAAACCTTGATATTAACAAGGTAATATTTTCATCAACCTTAATACTCTGCTTAATGCTGATTATGGTTGACTGTAAAAGCATTATTGATTTTATCTATCGTAATGATAGAAATTATTTACATACGATTGAGCGAAAAGGGTTTGAATTTCCGTCAATTAACTTTATCTTATCTATCTGAAATTTTAATAACACCTCTAATGAGCCACAAATATCTATTTATGGCCATAAGTTAGAGCTAAATAACTAAGGAGCCTGTCATGGGTGTACTAGTAGGTCGTCAAGCGCCAGATTTTGATGCAGCAGCAGTTTTAGGTAATGGTGAAATTGTTGATAATTTTAATTTTAAAACTGCAACTAAAGATAAATATGCAGTGGTTTTCTTTTACCCATTAGATTTTACTTTTGTTTGTCCTTCTGAATTGATTGCTTTTGATCACCGTCTTGCGGAATTTAAAAAGCGTAATGTTGAAGTGATTGGAGTATCTATTGATTCTCAGTTTTCACATAATGCATGGCGTAATACGGCAATTAATGATGGTGGTATCGGTCAGGTAGGTTATACATTGGTAGCGGATGTTAAACATGAAATTTGTCAGGCATACGATGTAGAACATCCTGAAGCCGGTGTCGCATTCCGTGGTTCATTTTTGATTGATCTTAGCGGTACAGTTCGTCATCAAGTCATAAATGATCTGCCTTTAGGTCGTGATATTGATGAAATGTTACGTATGGTCGATGCGCTTCAGTTCCATGAAGAGCATGGTGAAGTATGTCCTGCTGGCTGGAAAGACGGTGATAAAGGTATGGATGCGTCACCAGGCGGTGTTGCTGATTACCTGGCAGCAGAAGCTGATAAGCTTTAATTGAAGCCAGTTTGGTAGCCATGAACTTCTGCTGATATAAAATCAGAGGTTTGTGGCTAACCAGTTAATAAGCTCCCTCCATTACTCTACCAACATCTTCAAAAAAACTACCATCAAAGTTACCGTCATTTTCAACATATATTCCTAATACTATCAGGCCTATAAATAACGCTATAAATATGATCGCACCTATGATCTGTGCTGTGTCAAGCGTCTTGCGTTTACGTTTATTCGGCATAATTCAATCTCGTATTAGTTATGAGCATCCTAAAATAAAACGTTATAAAATTAAAGGGTTGGCGAAAAAACAGGCAAAATATCATTCATTCTGGGTGTAGAGTGTGTGTTATTGACAAGAAAAACAGGGTTATGAATTATTTCTGGCATGTAGTGCAATAATAAGTGGATCTTTGAGCCTGAATAATTTGTTTGATTAAATTGCCGCAATTGATGCAGGGCTCTGATTCCCTTCCATAAACACAAAGTGTTTGTTGAAAGTAACCCGGTTTACCGTCTTCATTAATAAAATCTTTTAATGTACTTCCCCCTTGTTTGATAGATTTTTTCAAAATAGCTTTTATTTTGGGTACTAAATTCTGGTAACTTTTCAAAGAAATTTTATTCGCTGCTCGTCTGGGATTAATGCCGGCAGCAAATAAAGATTCATTTGCATATATATTGCCGACACCAACAACGATATGGCTATTCATCAGAAATGTTTTTATGGCTACTTTTCTGTTGCGGCTGATTTCAAATAAGTACTCAGCAGTAAACTCATCGTTTAGTGGTTCGGGACCGAGATTAATTAATAATTTATGTTTTAAAGGATCTGATCTTGACCATAAAACGCAGCCAAATCTCCTTGGGTCGCGAAGCCGCAATACTTTATTATTGCTAAATGTTATATCAAAGTGATCATGTTTTTCAGCGGTTACGGATTTATTGAGTATGCGTAAACTACCGGACATGCCCAGATGTAAAATAACGGTGCCGGCTGAAGTGTATAGTAAAATGTACTTACCACGGCGATCAACTTTTTTAATTACCTGGCCGAGAAGTTGTTTTTTAAGAGTGCCAGGAACTGGCCAGCGCAGGTTCTTATTCCGAATAATAACATCAGTTACTGTTTTGTTTAAAATGTGAGGTTTTATGCCTCTGCGTGATGTTTCTACTTCGGGTAATTCAGGCATCAGGTAAGTCCGGGTTAATTATGCCAAGCAATAGATTCTTCATGGATTTATCAAGATGATATTCAATATTTAATGCAGGTAACGAAAGAATTAACCAGGGGTCGGTGCTTGTTATATTAAAAATTATAGTTTTATTATTAGAGCTTATGGTGATTTTTCCTAAGGATTTTTTATTAACCAGTTCATGCACAGCAAAAGCTTTTGCTAATTTCCAGTGTTCTAGAAAAGATTGTATTTGATCTGCATTTAGATGATTGTTGCCTGAAGAGATCCATAAACTGTCGTTGCCGAGGCGTAGGTTTGTTTCAGGGGTTTCAATTTTTGTAATTTTAAAGTCTTCGTTAAGAAGAGATAAATTTACAAAACTGCTGGCGTGGGCACTGACTAATGGATAAGTCTGATCGTTTATTAAGACCATTTTGTTTTCAGTCAGTAAATAACGTTTATTATTTAAACTGTTTATTTTTCCGAAAAAAACATCTGTATCATTAAATGTAATATGTGCGCGTGGGGTGTCTAGTGCATAGTCAGCTAATCTTAGCTCGTTAATTTCATAACTTTTATTGACAGGTGTTTGAGTCAGGCCAAGAAGACTATTTAATCTAAATTGATGAGCGTTTATCTGGTATGGGGCTTGCATATACCAATTATTATTTTCTTTCTTTATAAAAATAATGTCATTATTATCAGGCTTGTGAATTTTAATATGATTAATGTTATTTATATCAAGAGATGTTAATAGGAGTTGCCTGTTGCCAGTATCTGTAGAGTAAAAATAGATTGTAATAGCTATAACCAGAAATATTAACAAGCTTAAATTAAGGAGATTTCGGCTGTTCATTAGTGACATTAATTTTTTTTGCGTTTAACCCAGATGACTGCGCCTATAATAAAAAAAAGTATAGGTAGAGTAATTAAAAACAGTAAGCCTAATAAGGCGGCAACCGGTGCTGTGAGATTAAGTTTCAGATCGGGGGCGTTTTTAGGGTTTATAGAAATAAGGTTGTCATTTCGGGTTAACCAGTTAAGTGTGTTTATAACAAACTCAAGGTTTGCACCATTACCCAGTTTGTTATTTGCAATGAAATCAGTGTCTCCAATGATAACAGCTCGTTGTGTATTTGATTTTGAGTCAGGTTTAATTTGACGATGTAGAGCAATGCCAATGCTTAAGGGGCCTTGCAGATCTTTTTCTTTATTAAATTCCACACCCAGTATGAAGTTATCAGTTTCAGACCAGCTGTTTTCAGAAGAAATCAATAAGTCTGATGTTATCCAGCTGTTTTTTGCATCATTGCTTTTCTGGTTGCTTGATATGGCTGTAGCGGTTGTAAATAAAGTAAAATACTTCATTTTTTCTGTAATGGGGTGACGTTTATACTCAAGTATAGGAATAATGGCAGGGTGGCTAAGCTGTAACATGCGATTAACTTCCTTATTGTTGTCGACAACCACGCCGTCAATAAAATTTATATTGAGTTCTGCGGCAAGACTTAGTTGAGAATCGTCTATACCAGGGTCCTGTAACCATAACAATTGACCACCGTCTTTTATATATTGTAGTATCTTGTTTTTCTCGTTTGCTAATAATGGTTTATTAATTGAGCCGAGTATTAGTACGCTGTTTTCAACAGGTAATACCTGTTGTAATAAATTGATCTCGCTTATTTTGAAACCTTTGCCAGTGAGTTTGCTGGCAAGCTCACTGTAACCAATAGCTGATGTGTCGTGCGGACTTCTTTCACCGTGTTGGCTTACAAATAAAAGTTCAGGTTTATGATTTCGGTGTAAGCGAATCAGTGCATTGCTAATGCTTTCTTCAGATAAAGTATCAACACGTTCAATTTGTCCGTTATATTCAATAACGGTTTGCCCATAACGATTGATATTATCTGCTTTAGCCTGCTCAATAAAGATATCGGGATTAATTAGTTTAAATGTAAAATCGCTTTTATTTTGTTGATAACGATTTAATATTTCAGTAATCGCCTTGTTTAGAGCAGGATCATCAGCCTGGTAGCTGCGTAGATTAACAGGAAAAGGAAGTTCTTTTAATAATAATAAGGTGTCATTACTTAGCGAGTGTCGTTTACCAGCAGTCCAGTCGCTGCGCTGGTTATATTCATTACTCATCCATCCAGCAAAGCCGATGCAGGCAAGTAACAAGACTATAAAAATCAGGTGTTGTATACGGTATTGTAAGTGAGTCTTTGGCGTGGCTTTCATTAACTTTGCAGCCTTTGCGAGTCTAGCTGGCGAATACTAAGTAATATAAAACCGAGGCTAAATAAAACAAAGTAGGCAATGTCGGCCGTGTTTACGATGCCGCGTAACATCTGGATACTATGATGCGTTATAGACAGGTAATTAAAGAAGTTTTCACCTTGCGTAGTGGCATTGCCGGCTATATTGATAATAAAGAATAAAATTAACAAACCAAATGTACCAGCCGCAGCATTAACCGGCTGATTACTTAGTGAAGACATATATAGGCCGAGTGAAATAAAAGCCGCTATGGTTAAAAACTGCCCGAGCATTCCCGCTGCAATTTTTCCCATGTCCAGATCGGTAGAAGAAAACAGCGATAATGGCATCAGGCCAATCATTAAAATAACAATAATAAAAAATGCAAGAGCGCCCAGGTATTTGCCAAGTATTATTTCGGTCATGGATACAGGTGAAGACAGTAGTAACTTTAAAGAACCGTTCTGTTTCTCTTCACTGAGTAGTCGCATGGTTATAAGAGGGCATAATATTAATAATAAAATTTTAGAGAAATCGAAAAGGGGGGCAATAACCAGGTCAGTCACGCCGGGAGCATTTTTGATTTTAATTAACTCCGGCTGTAATGTGAAAAAATAATCAATAAAACCCAGAAATTTCCAGGCCATTATGCCCTGTATAACACCTAATATTATCCATGCCAGGGGGCTTAGAAAAAGACTGCGCAATTCTCGTAGTGCGATATGTAATATCATGCGGCGTCCAGCCTTGATTGTGCCGCAGTCGTGTTATCACCGCTTGTTAAGTTGAGAAAAACCTGTTCCAGAGTGTTCTCAACAGGGCTTATTTCCAGTAACCCCCAGTTACTTTCAACACAATGTTTACTTATGTCGGCAAGTGATGAATCGAGTTTATTTCCAGAGAGTATATATTGGTTAGCAGATACTTCGCTTACTGAGGTGACGCCGGGTAATGATTTAAGCTGCTCAATATTGGCAGCATTCTGTAAACGTAAAGTCACCTGATTGGATTGTTTTAGTTCGCTCAATTTTTTGTTAATGACCGATTTTCCATGATGAATCATTTGTACTCGATTACACACAGCCTGTACTTCAGGCAGTATATGTGTTGATAAAATAATACCGTGCTGCTCGCCAAGCTGTAAAATTAATTTTCGAATTTCAAGCATTTGAATGGGGTCGAGCCCTACAGTTGGTTCGTCAAGAATAATAACTTCTGGCTGGTGAATGATTGCCTGGGCGATGCCTACGCGCTGCTGATAACCTTTTGATAAGTTAGCAATCAGCCGATGGTTATAACCTTCAAGGCCGCATTGCTGAATTGCCTGCTTAAGTAAGTCTTTTATTTGCGATGTATTAACCCTGCGTAACTTTGCTGCATAAGTTAAATACTCTGTAACGGTAAGCTCCGGGTACAGAGGGGGTTTATCCGGCAGGTAACCAATATTCTTTTTAGCGATATCTGGATTGTCGAGCAGGTCGACTCCATTAATTATTATTTCACCTTCACTCGGTGCCAGTACGCCGCACAACATTTGTAGACAGGTGGATTTGCCGGCACCGTTTGGGCCGAGCAAAGCGAGTATCTCACCTTGATGCAGTTCAATGGAGACGTTATCCACTGCGAGAGTTTCACCGTAGTAACGATGTAAGTTATTTGCTTGAATAAGGACTGACATGCTGCAAAATAGTATCAGGAAATACCCAGCATACAAGCATTAAGATTGTAGATATTGCTGAATAAAGCAGATTAAGCACCATACCTCCTTTTTAGACTCTGTTGCTTTATTTCATATAAAATATAAATTTTTAAAAACGTGTAAATACAATAATGAAAACTCACTGGTTAGGTGTGGATACCGGCGGCACTTTTACCGACTTTGTCTATTTTAATGGAAAATCAATCGTTATCCATAAAGTGCTTTCTACGCCTTTAGCACCTGAGCAGGCAATACTGCAGGGCATTAGTGAGTTAGGCGTGCCTCATGATGGGCTGCAGTTAATTCATGGCTCAACTGTAGCGACTAACGCAGTGTTAGAGGCTAAAGGGGTTAAAACGGTTTATATAACCAATAGCGGTTTTTCAGATGTCTTAACAATAGGTCGCCAGGCGAGGCGTGATTTATATAATCTTATGCCTAAACCTGCCCCGCCTTTGATTCCTGCTGATTATTGTATGGAAATCAATACTCGATTAAATGCAAAAGGAGAATTGTTGCAGGCCCTGAAGCAACATGATATTCAAACTCTGCTGGATGCGACAGGCAAAATAAAACCTGATGCCATAGCCATCAATTTATTATTTTCTTTTCTGGATAATAAGCAGGAATTGGAAATTCGCAAACAGTTAGTTGAGTGTTTTGATGATATTTTTGTAACGTGTTCGAGTGATGTATTACCGGAGTATAAAGAATACGAAAGGGGAATAGTCACGGCGTTAAATGCCTATGTGGGCCCGTTAATGCAGGGATATTTAAACCGCTTACAGCTTAAACTGGAGGAGGGCGTGGTGGGTGATACTGCAGCTCCCTGTTTATCTGTATTGCAAAGTAGTGCTGACACAATAAAAGCCGAGCAAGCTGGTAATCACGCGGTTAGATTACTGTTGTCTGGCCCTGCGGGTGGGTTAAAAGGCGCGTCGTATGTTGCCGGACTGGCAGGTGAGAATAAGTTATTAAGTTTTGATATGGGAGGCACGTCTACCGATGTTGCTTTGATTGATGGTGAAATAAAGTTAAGCAGCGAAGGGCGAATTGGTGAATACCCGGTAGCCGTTCCCATGGTTGATATGCATACCATTGGTGCTGGTGGAGGATCAATAACTTATGTTGATGCCGGTGGTTTATTAAATGTGGGGCCTGAGTCAGCTGGTGCGGTTCCCGGCCCAGCCTGTTATGGGCAGGGTGGTCAGAGAGCGACAGTGACTGATGCAAATTTAATACTCGGGCGCTTGCAGGTAAATGCTTTTTTAGGTGAAGGTATGCAGCTGGATATTGATGCCGCAAAAGAAGCTATGCAAAAAATCTCTATAACTTTAGGTTTATCAGTAGAGGCAGCGGCAGAAGGCGTGATAAAAATCGCTAATGAACATATGGTGCGTGCACTTAGAAGCATATCTGTTCAGCGGGGTTATGATCCTCAGGGTTTCGTATTAACCTGCTTTGGCGGAGCAGGTGGTTTGCATGTTTGTGCATTGGCTGATGCATTGAGTATGCGGCGAGCCATTGTGCCGGTTCATGGTGGCGTATTATCTGCATTAGGTATGCTGGTGGCTGCGCCAGGTCGTGAACTTTCTGTTTCCTGTATTCAGCTGTTAGCAGAGTGTGACTGTCAGGTGTTAGAGAAAAAATTTGCCAGACTTGAATCTCGGGGTGTCGATGATATGGCTGGAGAGTTGATGGCAAAACCCAAACTTCAGCGCTCAGTTGATTTGCGTTATAAGGGGCAGAGTTTTACATTAAATTTGAAATGGTGTGAAACCCACGAAAGCACTGATTTTAAAAATCTTGAGCAGTTATTTCATGAGCAGCATAAAAGCACTTATGGTCATAGGCTCGATTTGCCAGTTGAGCTTGTAAATTTAAGGGTGAGCATAAACGGTGACGTGCCACCCTTTGAGTTGCCGGTAATTAAAACCGATAAAACGTTGAGTAAAACCAGATTTGTAAACTGTTATGGCATTGAAAAAGCAGTGGGTCTTTTTCAGCGTGATGAATTAAATAGCGGACAGAAAATTACGGGTCCAGCATTAATTCTTGAGAAGGTATCTACGACGTTAATTGATGTTGGCTGGTATTGTGTTGTAGATGATTGGGGAAATTTATTGTTGTATCGTGAAGTTTGAGTTCGTTCAGCTTTGGGTGGTTTGGGTTAACGATACAGAGCGCACCATATCGATTGAAAGTGGGCGGCGGTCTTTCCCTGAGGAGATGTGTCTTAACAGGGCAGGTTGTTAACTTTAGACAATAACTGGTTAGTTGTTGGTTGGTTTGCTATTTACTGAAATCAAACTCTATTATTCTCGTTCCCATGCTCCTGCGTGGGAATGCATAAAAAGCTGACAGTATTCTATTTATTTCAAAACGAGTAATAAATACCATGCCGCTATAGAGAAAGCTTTCATAAAGAATCTACTGTGTCTCTATTCGTGTGGACAAATTTAAGATAAATAGAGAACCGTTATCCGTATGCATTCCCACGAGGGAGCATGGGAACGAGTTAATTTAATATTTGCGTTCATTCGCGGTTTCCCTTGCTTTTGGCTTAGATACTATTTAAAACATCTTCTGCCCAGTTAATGGCTTCGATATTAACGTCTGACAGGTCTTCCGGGCTTAAATCAGCGAAACGAATATTCATCCAGTCACCTTCTTCCTGAGCCAGTGTACAATTAATGGCTTCGCCTAAATCACCCTCACGGTTTAATAACGCGGCTATTACATTATCAGTTAATGGCAGTGGTGAAATTAACTCTTCAAGGCTTTTATCCATAAGCAGGTCGAGAGATGAAAACATGCCCACTGTAAAAAAACTGTCAGCAGGTTTTAAGTTGGCCTTATTTGCGAGTAATTCGCAACTGCGAGCACGCACCATAGAAATGCGCACTTGCTCACGGGGTTTATTGTCCATACCGCTTAGTGCCATCATGGAAGCCCAGGTGCATAATTGTTTGCGACCTAACATCACTGTAGCGTGTTGAATCGAATCAATTTTGGAGGAGCGGGAAAAAAAAGCAGAATTCATTAACTGTAAAATTTTATAACTCAAAGCGACATCCTTACTGATGGTGTCAACTACAGTATCGGTATCGGTTTCCGAGTTATGCAAAATGGAGAGTAGATTAATGATACTCATCTGGTTTGAATCTAAAGCTTCACCGCTGATTATGCGGGGTCGATTCAGGAAATAACCCTGAATATAATCCACACCTACTTCACGACAGATGTCATAAGCATCATGGTCTTTCACATGGTCAGCAAGAATAACAGGGTGAAGCTTTTTTAATATTCTTAAGTGGGCGTGTATTTCAGCGGCTGACAGGTTTTCAATATTTATATCAATCACACTTGCCATGCTCGCAAGAGGCTGTAGTGGTGGGTATTGCAGGTAGTTATCTAAAGCCAGTTTGAAACCGGCGGTGGTAAGGCGTTTAGCACCCTCAATTACGTCATCAGTTACATTAATATATGAAGGGATCTTTAATATGACTCTGTCGGCAGGCAAAGGTAGTTCGTAATCACTTTTTAAAAAATGTTCAGTCAGGGTTATAAAAGCGATATTTTTGCCAACCAGTTTATCTATGCCTATTTCCATAAAAGCATTGATAATTACCTGTGAGGTAGCCATATCTCCCTGAATGGATTCACCACTTTCGTCTTTGGTGGAGTGAGACATTAATTCATAGGCATATACATCCAGATCACGGGTGTAAATAGGTTGTCGTCCAACAAAAATTTCAGCCATTGGTAATATTCTTTTTTATTTTGTTATTTCTGTTTATTAATATAGCCCATAACCAGACACATTTTTGTTGATTTGTGCTGCGAACGTCACAAATATAACAGACATAAAAAAACCCGCTAAATAGCGGGTTTTTTGAGGTATATAGAAACATTATTTGATTTTTGCTTCTTTATACGTCACATACTTGCGAACCACGGGATCAAACTTTTTGATCTCCATTTTTTCAGGCATGTTTTTCTTGTTTTTGTCTGTGGTGTAAAAGTGACCAGTACCAGCAGATGAAACTAACTTAATTTTTTCACGCATTGTCTTTCCCCTTAAACCTTCTCGCCACGAGCACGCATTTCAGTTAACACAGAGTCTATGCCTTTCTTGTCGATAAGACGCATACCTGAAGTTGAAACACGTAATTTTACATAACGCTTTTCGCTTTCCACCCAAAACCGGTGGTTGTGTAAATTAGGCAAAAAACGACGACGTGTTCTGTTTTTCGCGTGTGATACATTATTACCGGTCATAGGTTTCTTGCCTGTAACCTGACATACTCTAGCCATGGATGACTCCAGTCAAAACTAATATATAGAGAGCAGGTTGGGTGGCTACACCGAACATACTCTGGAAATCTGAGGGGCGTGATCATACCGGATTTAGGATGCCTAAACAAGTAATTCTGATTAATTCTCTCGTCTTTGGCTTTGAGTATTGGCAGGCTGTTCTGCTTCATTGTATAGTATCGTCAAATATGAGCAGTAGTAAATTCGCTAACTTATTGAATTTATTGATAACCCATAAAAAACACAGGTCTTTCTTATGCAAAAACATTATATAGTAAGAGTCTGCCTGAAACTGGTGGTTTGAGGTAATAAAATCTCATATACCTGATAATTAACCCCCTTTTAAGAAAATGAAATTATGGATATTGTTTATATACGCGATTTACGCATCGAAACAGTGATAGGTATTTACGACTGGGAGCGTGAAATTCGTCAAGTTGTCAGTCTGGATCTGGAAATGGGTACAGATATTCGTCGTGCTGGAGAAACAGACCATATAGACGACACGCTAGATTACAAATCGGTGGCTAAGGCATTAATTGAGTTTGTCGGTAAATCAGAGTTTCAACTGGTTGAGGCGCTGGCAGAACAGTGTTCGCAAATAGTGCTTAATGATTTTAATGTGCCCTGGTTGCGTTTGCGATTAAGTAAACCCGGTGCCGTGACAGGCTCGCAAGATGTGGGTGTATTAATCGAGCGAAGCAAAGAGTAAATACGTGGCCTGGGTATATATCAGTTTAGGTAGCAATATTGACCGGGAGGCGCTTACCCGTGCCGGCGTGGATGCGTTACGACAAAAGTATGGTGAATTACTATTGTCATCAGTATATGAAAGCGAAGCGGTGGGTTTTGAGGGGGATAGTTTTTATAATATGGTTATCGCCCTGCAAACCGATGACGCAGTGTTAGAAGTAGCGCAGGTCTTACACACAATAGAAGACGAGCACGGACGAGATCGCAGTGGCCCAAGGTTTTCTTCAAGAACCCTTGATCTGGATTTATTACTCTATGATGATCTGGTGTTCGATGAGGGCAAATTACAGATCCCCCGGGATGAAATATTAAAACGCGCCTTTGTATTATGGCCCATGGCAGAACTCGCACCTGATTTAGAACACCCTCAGGTTAAAAAAACCTATGCCGAGTTATGGAACGAGTTTGATAAAGAGAAAGAGAAGTTAGAACCAATAGAGTTTGATTTCAGCAAATAGCAAATCAACTGATAACTAACCTGGTTTATCTAAAGTTAACAACTTACCCCGCTAAGACACATCTCCATCGGGGAAAGGTCAGTGCTTTTCTGCCCAGTCCCCTTAATCCATACCGCCAGGAGCTGACAGAGTGGCTAGACGACTTCGCAAAACTCTTGATGGCATCTAAACAGGGGACAGAGCGCAAAAAGCGCGGTCTTTCCCCGATGGAGATGTGCCTTAACAAAAGTAGCGCCATTACCCCGAGTAAAGCAGGCAGGTGTGAGAATCGTTCTAGTTCCAGTTTTAACTCGTTCCCATGCTCCCGCGTGGGAATGCATAAAAAACTCACAGAATTCCATTTATTTCTAAACGAGTAATAAATACCATGCCGCCATAGGGTAAGCTTTTATAAAGAAACTACGGTGTCTCTATTCGTATGGCCAAATTTAAGATAGATAGAAATCCGCTATCCGTATGCATTCCCACGCAGGAGCATGGGAACGAGACAAAAAACCTATGCCGAGTTATGGAACGAGTTTGATAAAGAGAAAGAGAAGTTAGAGCCAATAGAGTTTGATTTCAGTAAATAGCAAACCAACTGATAACTAACCTGGTTTATCTAAAGTTAACAATTTACCTCGCTAAGGCACATCTCCATCGGGGAAAGGTCAGTGCTTTTCTGCCCTGTCCCCTTAACCCATACCACCAGGAGCTGACAGAGTGGCTAGACGACTCCGCAAAACTCTTGATGGCATCAAAACAGGGGACAGAGTGAAGCTCCCCCAGTTTAACGGTCACTTTTAATCAGAGACATTAGTCTCTCAGAGGAGTGCCCCAATGA
>JAPHRB010000155.1 GCA_026197015.1 Gammaproteobacteria bacterium
AACCAATTATTTTATAATTTTCTTTAGTATCTTCATCAATATCAAAGTCAAGCATACTCTCAGAGCGAATTGACCGTGTCACTATAGAAGAGGCGACCTGAAATAGTGACGAGTTATCATCAGCAGTTTGAATAAGTACGGGTTTACTAGAATCAATATTGAGCCGTAATCGTTCTATTATCGTAGAACTTAATTCAGGTATTTTAATATCGCCCAAATTATTAGCTGAATACTGGGCGATAACTGAGTTTCTCTCTGCCTCATAATATCTTAAATATGATACCTCGGGAAAACGACTAACCTGTTCTTCTATAGACTGAAATAAAAACTCATCATTTGCTGCATATAACGGCGTACCTAATTCATCGAGCTTAGCAACCCAGTCTGTAGCCTGTTGAGAAAAATTATCTTCGATAACTTTATTCGTGCCCCACCACAAACCAGCCACACCCAAAATATAAACTACGACACTCCAGACTAATAACAGCCAGATAATACGATTGACTAAACTCGTATTTTTGCGGCGTGAAAATAAAGGAGAACGACGAAATACACTTTTTACTAACGGCGTATGGCTATGCTCTATATCATCATCCCGAAGTCCTGATTTCAGACTACTTCTTAATGACTGTGCATTTTGCCACCCTCGTTCGAGCGTGGTTTGATTATATTCGGCTCTACTTTCCATTAATGTATGTCCGATACTCTTGAGGTATAGGCAGATTAAGTTGCTTCGCAATATTCTGATTTATTCCCATAGTGTGACTCATTATGGGTAAAACGTTATCACCCGGGATTGCGTGTTTACCTGCAGACTCTGCTAATCGCTTTAACACACCCTTTGAGACTGCTTCCAAATCTGGCGTTACATAGAAGAAACCACCAAATGACAATAAATTAGGGCTAAATACCACTATTTGTCTACCACGCCTTGATGCATAGGCCATTACTTCTTTAAGTGATTTTCCACTTAGTATACGGTTATCCGGCAAGATCCACTGCCCGCCTACATCAGACTTGAGTTTCTTACTTTTATAGACAAACCCTTTATCTGAATTAACTCGCCCCACAATCAACTCAATACCCTGTAATCTGGCGGCTTTTTTTGCTCGTTTCAAATACGGATCAAGGTTATTACCGGCTACAACAGCAACTTTTTTTAGTGTGGGTGATAGTTTCTTCCAGTCTTTAAACAGCTTTTCTGGCGACGGCAAAGAGCTCACGCCTTTAATGTTTTTAGCTAATGTTTTGTCATGATGAAGAATCTGCGTATATATTATCTGTTTATCCTTAAAACTTTTAACTGCATCAAGCGCCTTAGAACCCACAGCAACAACTTGAGTCGTACTGGAGTTTTGTATATCCCTGATTACAGCTTGATCCTGAGCAGGCAAGCCCGATAATGTAATTTGCACCGCATGTTCACCCAGCTCTTTTGTTATATATTTGCCTATCTGCTGAAATGCACTGGCGGAACTACTTAATAAAACCAGCACTTCTTGCTGTTCAGGCTCAAGCGGAACAGGTTTCACTTTATCCACTACAACTGGCGTGATTACCGGCGGCGCTTTTATTACTACAGGTTTATCCTTAACTGAGGGAGCACACGCGGATAACAGGCCAAGCATGGAGAATAAAATGCCAAAATGGAAAACTTTCTTTTTCATGATTATTTTGTCGTGAATTATGTTTTATGTTTAGAGACGTTATTGCTCTCTTATTAATTTATTAAAACACGCCTGGTTGAGCTCCTGCCCCCAAAGAATCATCCTTAATGTCCTGAACCCTCACTAGCTTGATATGCTAAGGGGTAGTTAATTCAGAATTCCCTACATTGCTTTGCGCAAAGTTTATTATAGATATGTAACACTTAAACCCAAACATTTCACACTTCAGCAAAATATCTGGGAGAATATTCCTGATAATTTATAAATTAGCTAATCTTGCAATTCAATTTTCGATGATTCAATACCTGAAACTTACTACGAGTCGTTTCTAGTACACTACGATCAAACTCAGTAATGACAACGCCCGGCCCTGTGCCGACACTGCCCAGAATATTCCCCCAGGGATTAACAATCATGCTATGTCCATAAGTTTGACGGTTGTTAACATGATAACCACCTTGAGCAGAAGCAATAACATAACACTGATTTTCAATTGCCCTGGCCCTGATTAACGGCTCCCAGTGAGATTGCCCCGTAAAAGCCGTAAAAGCCGATGGTATTGCACAAATTTCCATACCCTGATCAACCATCGTGCGATATAACTCTGGAAATCTGAGGTCATAACACACACTCAAACCCAGCTTACCAAGGGGCGTATCAACAACTACTGCCTTATCGCCCGCAACGGTTGTTGCCGACTCATTATAGGTTTCGTTATTAGCTTCTATCAATACATCAAACATATGAATTTTGTCATATCGAGCCACCTGCTCACCCAGGTTGTTATAAAGTAGACTGCTGGAATAGGCTTTGCCTGCTTCATCGCTCGTTATGGGGATTGTTCCACCAACAATCCAGGTATTGTGTTTTTTAGCCTGCACACTAAGAAAAGTCTGCACCCGGCCATCGCCAATATCTTCTGCATTTGAAACACGCTCATTATCACTCATCGGCATAAGTGAGAAATTTTCAGGCAGCACTATAAGCTCAGCACCCTGAGAGGCTGCCTGATCAATTAATTTAACCGCCTCATCTAAATTAGCCTGAATATTAGGTCCTGAGGACATTTGAATTGCTGCAAGCTTACTCATCTTTTACTTTTCCGCCTTAATTATAACTATATTAATAATATCTTCCGCATGACTGCCGGGAATAAGCTGAATAATATTCGAAGGCACACCCAACGAAACAAACCAGTCTTTTAACTCTTCTACCCAGAGTTCACCCTCTTCGCCACCGGGATAACGTAGCTCAATTTTTCTGGATGGATCATCCATCCACACCTGCATGACCTTCGAAAGCTCGGGAACCGTTAATAATGCCTCACCATGCCGTGGTATATCCCATGTCTCTGCACGCAACTGTATATTAACACCTTGTGCATACACCTTAGTTGATATTAACAGGCTCATTATCAAACAACCAAAAAGAATCTTAAAAATCACTATCTTCATCCTGCTCATCTACTATTACGGGTACCGATATTAGCTCAACTACGGGGGAGTCAATACTACCCTTCATAGAATATTGATACTCAGACAACCTGTCAGTATTAAAGATTTTCTGAAACAAATAAACCAGGCCACCAACAGCAGGTCCCGCTACAACAGTGGTACCCAAAGTAACAGTGGCTCCAACATGTGGTTTAACAGTAATAGTCTGATCAATGAAGTTATTAGCAATACTTAAACGGCCCTTCATAAAAATATCTGCAACCTTACTTTCAATTTCAAAATCATCTGAGTAAATATTTTCATCTGAAAACGAGACACTTCCACTAACCTTATCAAAATTAAAACCTTCCTTCATCTGACTACCAAAATCCAGTGACAGTAAGGTTTCAAAATTAAACAAACCCAATAATCGCCCCGCACCTGCATCGAGATCTTTTAAGGTTCCATCTCTTAGTCTCAACTGGCCATCTCCATTTAGTATTTTCCAGTCAAATTCATAAGGTGCCGCCTTCCACTGCCAACGTAAATTTATATTTCCAGAAGTAGAAAACAAGCTGTCCGATATTTCAAAATCCTTAAACGCCTTACCCAGATCAGCAACTTCAATATTTACATCCAGCTTTGTGGTGCTTTCATTGTTTTTACCTGTGAACCAGCTACCTTTCCCCGACACAGTATTATTTTCACTGTTTAATTTGTATTCTTTTATCACTGCTCCCAATTTGGTTTTTTGCGTATTTAAATTACTATCTGTAAATACAGACTTTTTCCATATTAATTTATCTGTATGCAAATTAAATGAAGGAAGGTCGCGTGGCGATATAAAATTTGATTTCTTTTGAACTAAACCACCAGTTGCAGTTGAATTAGCATCTATAAATTCAGTTTCTTCGGATATTAAAAATTTATTTAAATCCAGGTATTCAAGTTTAATGTCAATTGGAAGATCAACATCAACCTGCGTATGCATTTCAAGCACCCCTTTTACGCTCTTTGTATTAGCATTAACTATCACTTTATCTTTCAGATCATTAATTTCAATATCATCACCATTATTTAAATTAATATTAAAATACCTGGCCCCGTCAGATTTCACATTTATATTGATTTCAACAGGTTTCTTTTTTTCAGTTAACTTGGCTAATGGCCCTGGCAAGCTTGTAGTCACACCATGCAAATCCGAATTAAGTTTTGCGGTAACTGATGTACCATTATCAATTATATTATTTATACCGATTACTATATCCCAATTCGAACTTCCATCAACACGATGCTGAATATCGGGTATAGGCCCCAACAAGGTAGACGCTAGAACATTTCCACTTACATCTATTTGGTACGATCTTTCAGATAGCTTTTTCTGAGTTTTTATATTTATATCTAAAACCTGATCAGGCAAACTATCCACAAACTTTGCTTTTAAACCAGTAGACTCAACCGTATCACCTGCAAATCGAACTAAACCATTAATATTTTTTAGCTCATAATTTTCCCTGCTAAACTTAAGCCCACCATCTTTGATTAATAACTTACCACCAACTTCAGTGTGATAATTCCCATATAACGGCAAAAACAATTCCAGCTCAAGATCACCCACTCCATCAAACTGTAAGTTATCCAGATAATCACTCACATCATCACGCAAGCCACTTTCACCCACAAACCGCTTCAAATCTTTTAACTGGGTATTAACCTTACCTTTCACATCTAAAGTTGGAGAAATAAAGTTATCTATATATACAACCGTTTTCTCTATTTTAGAATCAAACAACTCAGCTTTACTCGATTTCAAGAGCATACTGTCATTTTCAAACCTCAGATTAGCAGAAATATTATTTACATCGGGCCAGTTATCTAAATAATTCAGGCCAACCCCTGTCACATCAAAATCTGCTAATGAAATACCTTCATTCTTCCTAAAAGGGGCATCGCCCAAATAACCATAAAACTGATATCCACCCCTGGTAATTAAACCAGCGTACAATGCGTTATCCAGCCATTTAACTACTTTGGGGCCCATTACACCCGCAGGCAAATACAAACTTACCGCTTTAACATCACCTTTCTGGAAATTAGCCGTTAAATCAAGAAAAGGTTTGCCATTATCTGGCATATTAAAATCCAGCCGAACTTCTGTTTCTATATGTGGTGTATCTACAACCAGTGATTGACTCGATAACTCCCACAGATTATTTTGATGAGATAACTCTAGCGCACCCTGCAACAGGTTTAACTTAATAGAGTTTCTGAATAATTTTCTAAACTTTATTTCTGAATCTTTCGAGTTTAACAACAACCATGTTTTATTATCAAGGTATGCAATAGACCCCTTCAGGTTTACTATTGCCGCAGGATCAATGTCAGGCAATAAAAACCCCAGCTGACTGAATTCAGCATTAACTTTAATATCCTGAGGTTTATCAACTGGTAAACTCACGTCAAGATTTTTTAATGCACCTGATGGTTTATACTTTTCAAGTAATTGCAGCCAGGATATATCTACATCAATTACACTATTTAACATACCGGCGAGATATACAAACCCCTCTACCCGTAAAAAATCAGCTTGAAGTTTAATTTCATTCTGAGCACTTCGCATTTCGAGAGTTGCGGCGGCAGGTTTTAACCACTCAAAACCTTCACGCTCAACAAACAGGTCTCTAACGTCGAGCTTCCACCCACTATCTGTCTTACTCCAGCGAAACAAAGCATCAAGGTGATCTATACTCCATGTATTAACTGAGTTACCAAGATAATGTACCGCAAGATTTGTAAAGCTAAGCTGACTATTAACCTCGACAATCTCCTGCTTACTCCACTCTAACCAGACCTTACCGTTAACCTTTGCATTCGCTGTGACCTTCAGCTCATTCCAGTAATCATCTAACCAGGACTCAGCATTAAAACTTGCAATCGCAAGATACAATTTACCGTCAAGGTTTTTATAATCAAATAAATCGCCCTGCAAATCAATTATAAAGTGAGCATTGTTTCCATAACCTTTAGGTAAATCTGCTTTAACCTCAAACACATGCGAATCACCACTGTTAATTAAATGAAGATTCACATTGGATAACGTTTTATTATGGCTTTGATGTCTTTCATCATAAAAACTAAACTGGCTATTTAATATTTTAAAGTCGAGGTTATTAAAATTATGCTTAACGGCTTCACTTACTTCAAATCTTCTCTGCACATCATCTTCTGTTGAAGCTTTAAGCGTTTCGTCAATATTTTCATCAATAATGTAATTTTGAATAAGAAGTTGAGATTTTTTGTTAATGCCCAGCTGTACATTCAATCCGATCAAAGTTATTTCGCCTATTATAGGCGTCATACTTTTTATGCTTTCGGCCCAGTCTAAACTCAGGTCAATTTCTTCAAGGTGTAATAAATGATGCTTACCATCTTTATCGGATACGTTAACATCTATTAAATTAAGGCGGGGGACTAACCAGTATATCTCTGCATCCAGAAAACCCACTTCCAGCTTTAAGCCCATTTGTTCGGACACGGCTTTTTGTATAGACATTGAATAATCTGGTATTGATTTTATTGCAACACGTATAAGAGTGAAACTTATAGCAAGAATAATTACCATTAGAGCAACAACGCCCAAAATCCAGTTTTTTAATTTTCTTAAATTAAAAGCCTTCTTTTTTCTTGTTTTTTTTGAAAAATGATCAGACATTTATTAACTCAAATAAACACTTATCACATTATAACCACATCAAACTGCTCTTGAGTATAGAGAGACTCAACTTGCAATCTAATAGGCACGCCGATAAAATCTTCTAGTTCAGCTAAACTATTAGACTCTTCATCTACCAGCAAATCGATAACTTCCTGTGCAGCTAACACCAACAATTGTTTTGCGTCAAATTGACGTGCTTCTCGTAATATCTCTCTAAAAATTTCATAACAGGCTGTTTCAGCCGTTTTAATATAACCTTTACCTTCGCAAGCTGGGCACGGCTCACACAACACATGCTCAAGGCTTTCACGAGTACGTTTTCGTGTCATTTCAACCAGACCTAATGACGAGACCTCACATACCTGGGTACGCGCATGATCTTTATCTAGCGCTTTTTCCAGGGCTCTTAAGACTTGTGCCCGATGATCTTCTTCAACCATATCAATAAAATCGATTATGATGATTCCACCTAAATTTCTTAATCGTAACTGTCTGGCTATTGCCTGCGCAGCTTCAAGATTAGTTTTAAATATAGTTTCTTCCAGGTTTCTATGCCCAACAAATGCACCGGTATTTACATCGATTGTTGTCATTGCCTCAGTTTGATCAATTATTAAGTAACCACCCGATTTCAAATGAGATTTTTTAGCA
>JAPHRB010000037.1 GCA_026197015.1 Gammaproteobacteria bacterium
CTTATTTCTAGACTGTAATTCACCTAACTCGCAAACAAAACCATAACCGAAACTGGTGGCAAATAAATATAAGTCTTTCGGGTCACCCATTAATGCAGAAACAAATACGGCTCCCGGTGGCGGATTAAAACGACCGGTAAGTGGTTCACCCTGGCCTCTTGCAGAAGGTAGGGTATGAGAACCCAATGTATAAGCTCTACCCGTGCTGTCGAGGAATACGGCAGGCTGATTTGATTTGCCCTGTGCGGATGACCGATGATCATCACCGGCTTTATAATTTAATTTATACGGATCGACGTCGTGCCCTTTAGCCGCCCGTACCCAGCCTTTATCAGACAGTACAACGGTAATGGGGTCACTGGTTAATAATGCAGACTCATCCATTGCCTGTGCTGCATCTCTGGATACGATTGGAGAGCGACGTTTATCACCGTATGTTTCCGCATCATCTAAAATTTCTTTTTTGATTAAGGTTTTTAAACGACGCTCTGAACTTAAAAGCTTTTCTAATTTGGCTTTTTCTTCTGCCAGCTCTTCCTGCTCAGCTCGAATTTTAACTTCTTCTAAACGGGCTAACTGACGCAATTTTGTGTCTAATACATAATCAGCCTGTACATCACTCAAACCAAAGCGTTTTATTAATGCGGGTTTAGGTTTTTCACTTTCACGGATAATCTGAATAACTTCATCAATATTCAAAAAGGCAATTAATAAACCTTCCAATAAATGTAAACGTTTATTAACTTTATCTAAACGCCAGTTAAGGCGATTTCGAACAGTCGTTGTTCGGTAAACAATCCATTCTTTTACAATTGTCCTTAAGTTTTTAACCGCGGGGCGACCATCAATACCTATCATATTCATATTCACACGATAGGTACGTTCTAAATCTGTTGTCGCAAATAAATGCGTCATTAACTGCTCTATATCAACCCTGTTTGAGCGAGGTACCAGAACTAAACGAGTTGGATTTTCATGATCAGATTCATCACGAATATCTTCCAGCATAGGTAATTTTTTAGCCGTCATTTGCTGCGCAATTTGCTCGAGTATTTTATTACCTGAAACCTGATGAGGCAGGGCGGTTAAAATAATGTCACCATCTTCTATTTCATAAATTGCCCGTGCACGAATACTACCCTTACCTTTTTCATACATCTCCAGCAATTCAGCTCGGGGTGTAATAATTTCAGCGTCAGTAGGGTAATCAGGCCCCTGAATGTGGGTGCATAATTCTTCGACAGTGGCTTTTGGCTCGTCCAGCATCCGAATACAGGCTGTTGCCACTTCACGCAAATTATGAGGTGGCACATCGGTTGCCATACCAACCGCAATACCGGTGGTACCATTTAATAATAAGTTGGGTAATCGCGCGGGTAGTGATTTGGGCTCTTCTAGTGTGCCATCAAAATTAGGCTGCCACTCAACCGTGCCCTGCCCCAGCTCCTGCAGTAATACCTCTGCATACTTTGATAATTTCGACTCGGTATAACGCATAGCAGCAAATGACTTAGGGTCATCCGGCGATCCCCAGTTACCCTGCCCATCAACCAGTGGGTAACGATAAGAAAAGTCCTGTGCCATCAACACCATAGCTTCATAACAGGCACTATCACCATGTGGGTGAAACTTACCCAGCACATCACCCACAGTACGCGCAGATTTTTTGTGCTTGGCCGTCGAGACCAGTCCTAACTCTGACATTGCATACACTATACGTCTCTGTACTGGTTTCAAGCCATCACCAATAAATGGTAAAGCTCTATCAAGAATAACGTACATGGAGTAATCCAGATACGCTTTCTCGGTGAATTCAGCCAGAGATTGCTTTTCTACGCCTTCGAAATTTAAGTCTTCTTGGTTCGACATACCGGTGAATCATTCTCTATATGTAATTACGTATGCAAGATTATGCTTAAATACGAAGCTAAACACAATAAATCAGACAATAAGATGTGCACTAATTTATACCTCAATCTCTGGCAGCATTTCATTAAGTATGTGTAACACAGATTTTTCGCGCATATCATGTGTATAAAAAACGATCAAAGTGAGGTTTTCGCGTACTTTTAGCAACCTCCAGTTCAGGTCGTCAAGCTTTCCTGTGCCATTGAACCAGAATAATGGGCGCTCTCCATGATAAAAGAAAACATTCAACATACCCTGCTGCTTGCCTGCGATTCGCATATGCATGGTGAGGTTCTGGTCTAGCGTGCAAAATTTGCTCATTTCAACCGGGTACTGGGAAGGCACACGAGTGATTTTATTTTCATCTAACCATTGCTGAATAGCTAATGGCAGGCCTGTGTTTAAATTTTTGTCTTTCTGAATGTCCGCGTAAGCTGATGAAATTAACTGTGGCGTGTGTAAATAGGCTAACATCCATACAATTAAAAATGATGCTGCAATAGAACCTAAGCATTTAATAATACTAATTTTCTTATCATTGGTTATATTTTCATCATCTTTAGTAAACTGAGATGTTAATTTTTGCTGCAATGACTGCAATTGCGAACCTGACAATGATTTATTCGCATAAAATGTTTTCAATGCCTGTTTAACCGCTTGTTTTTCATTATTCATTGTTTATTACTCATAACATTAACTTCAATGTTTACTAACTGAAGCTGCTCTCGAATACGTTTTTTTAAACGATGCAATTTTGATAACATCGTCCCTCTTGGTTTTTCATAGATAGCCGCTATTTCTTCAACCGTATGTTCTTCAACTGCCCACAGATATAACAACTCATTTTCCTGAGCATTCAAACGACCAATTAACAACTGCACTTCCTGCTGGTTAATTAAAACATCTTCCATGGAGTTATCATCTACAGGTTCTAAATACAACAAATTATCAGTTTCAATTGAAATCATCGGCAGCACTTTTTTGTGTCGCTCTAAATCAAAATAAAGATTTCGGATAATCACTTTAAGATAAGCCAATGGTTTTTCAATTAATGCGACATCAGCTGTAGGTTTTCTCAACAACCGTTCAATTGCAGTCTGCACCAGATCATAAGCCCCATCTTCATGTTTCGATAATGATAAGGCGTAACGATACAGCTGGTTTAATTCATCTTTATTGAACATGTATTTTATTAAAAGCAGACCTGATTGATTGTGTCTGGTTCTTTAACGAAGTAAACGATCATTTGATTGCATTTATTTGCAATCAAATGATCGATTCACCCGTTATAACCATGAATGAAATGAAGTCTCAATGATTATCTACAGAATATAAAGGTAAATATTAATGAATTATAAAATAGCAGCAATAACTGCCTCAATTACACTAACTCTCTTTAACCAGTCGCTATTAGCAACTGAATTGGTTAAACAGGCAGCAAATGGTATTAAATTACCTACCGACTATAAAAACTGGAGAGTAATATCCATATCTCATAGAACGGATAACAACTCTCTACGCACTATCCTGGGAAATAATATCGCTGTGAAAGCAGCTCGTTCAGGTAATACGAATCCCTGGCCTCAAGGATCAATACTGGGAAAGGTAGTATGGAAACAAAAAACTGAAGAGCACTGGCCCACTGCAATCGCTCCAGATAAATTTGTGCATGCCGAATTCATGATTAAAGATAGTATTAAATATAAATCAACGGGTGGCTGGGGTTATGCTCGCTGGTTAGGAGAAGATCAAAAACCTTATGGCGCTGATGAAGATTTTGCACTTGAGTGCATGAGCTGCCATACCCCGGTTAAAGATAACGACTGGGTATTTACCACACCGGCTGTTATGCCTTAAGCTAAAATTTAGTATAGCCATATAACAGTTCAAGACATGATACTGATGACATAATTGCTATATATAAATATAAAACTACAGAGTTATAAATATTTGTAATCACTCTGTAGCTTTTATTTCTACTAACACACCCATCTGTTTATACGCCCCCGCATAATAATTTAAAATCCTACCTAAACTACAACCACTCGATATATTTTAAATATGCCATTTCTTTATATTTAACATGACACACAAACATTAGACATTAATAATATAGTTACATAAAAGGCTTTCTTAAGACAATTTCACTAAAAGTGCTAAAAAACATGTACTGACAAGCAAGTTAAATAATTATATTTGCAGTTCATCACATTAATATAAATTCATCCATATATTATAAGTATCGTATCGCATTCAATTTGAATGAGCTTAAGGGCACAGATCACTATCAATTGCTGTATCACAATCAATAACTACAACCAACACTAGCTCTGTTCAGAAAAACAGGCTTTTGCACTATTACTAAATTAACAAAAAAATAAAACAACAATTTAGGAGCAACAGATGAGTAGTTTTTATATTTGGCCAGATATGCCATTTCTCTCTATCGCAGTACTGGTTGCCGCGAGTATGATATTTCTCTATTTAGCACGTACACCACTACATTTAGCCCTGGACAACCTGAACGATGGTATTGCAGGCGGGCTTGAAAAAACAGCAGAGTGGATTAAATCTGTTGTTCTCAAAATGCAGGAAAAAAATAGAAAAGTTCTGCTTGAATCAAATATTGCTGAAAGTGAACAAAAAATTGCCCAGGAATTCAAACGAGTAGAGGCCAGTTACACAAAACATCTTGCAGATTATCCGGCGTTACACCTTAAACTGGATGAAAACATTACCAGTATCGATGCTGATTTTAAAGAATGCGGTCAGGTTGTACCAGAAGCGCCAGGCTGGAATGATGCGGTTGAATCAATTGCCAGCATTAAAGGTTCAGCATCCGGCGACCGGGTCATAGAAAAAATGCTTAAAGAATTACATAAGTCTGCTATTGATGGTGAAAAAACAGCCATAGCAGAAATGCAAAAAATTTCTTCAAAGCGTCATAAAATTCTCTCATCCATGGCACCCGTGTGGAAGAAAATTCTCAAAGCCATGAGTGAAGTTGACACTAAAGTCTCACTGGTTCTGGAAACTTCAGGAAAAATTGAAAAATATATGCAGGAGTATGAAAAGGTGCGCTCGGGTGGTGAAGACACCATCGATATGCTTTCATCTAAAGCAACAAAACTTTTCATATTTTCAATTATTGTAATTACCGTCGCCGGTTTTGGTGCCTTTGTTAACTTCCAGTTAATCGCATTGCCCATGTCTGAACTTGTACCCGCAGGTACACGCGTACTTGGTATGCATGTTTCTGATATATCTGCCCTGGTAATAGTAACGTTAGAAGTTGTACTGGGTATTTTCCTCATGGAAGCGCTGGGAGTGACCAATATTTTTCCACAGATTGCGGGTTTAACGCTTGGTAAACGACGTATGCTTTTGTATGCAGCATTACTGGGTATCTTTTTTCTTGCATCTGTTGAGGCAGCACTCGCCATTCTACGTGAACATATTACAGCCACAAATGCAGCAACAACCCAGGCATTAGCCGGAAGTGTATCAACAACAGCCGGTGTAGAAGGATCTAAAATTACTGTTATTGGTCAGGCTACTTTAGGTTTTACACTACCGTGGATTCTTGCAATGGTTGCAGTGCCTCTCGAAATGTTAATCGAAAGCAGCCAGCACGTTCTCAGCAAACTAATAATACTGATTGTTAAACTTACTGGTTACCTGGTGGGAATTATCGGCCACTTACTTAACACCTTGATGAAAACGATTATTCATATTTATGATGCCTATATCATTATTCCGACCCAGATAGGCACCCTGTTTAAAAGCAAATCGTAATCTGCTAACAATGGATCATGACATGATAAAAAGAAAAATAATTTACAGCCTTTTGCTTATCTCAGGTGTTTTATTAAATTCAGCCTGTTCAGATAATAAAGAATATGAAACTGCAATATGCGCATTGGCTGATATCTCTGGAACCTATGCTAAAGAGAAAAAAGGCATGGTTAAAATAATCAAGGCCGGCATAGTACCGAAACTGGTACCAGGTGACAGCCTAATTTTAATGAGCATAGACAGTAACAGTTTTAATGAAGAAAATATAAAAGGAAAATTAAAACTTGATTATCGCCCTTCTCAGGCAAACCAGCAAAAATTAAAGTTTGCGCAAA